>CAYWHV010000032.1:0-13463 GCA_964458045.1 uncultured Methanospirillum sp. | reverse complement strand
CTGGAAATGAGAAGGAGCTGGCCCGAATGATGCTCCAGAGTCATGCTGTTGATGATAATGGGTATATCCATCTTATCCGAGGAGAAATATCAAATCCCGATGAATCCAGATGTAAATCCTGGAATGTCGGTTTTACCGGGTATTCGTTTGATAACGGAAAACGGTTCAGGGCTTCATATTGGAGCTGTTTTGTCTGCAATGCATTCGATGGCTCGCTGGAAGAGGGTGATTATCATTGTCTTCTGCTCTATTCGGATCCGATGAGTGATGACAATACCGTCACCCTGTGGCCCTGGGGGTCCATGGCTGAAGAGGATATTGACGGTGACTGGCTGGGTGATGGTCAGCAGGTCGATGACCCAGGACCGGTGGATACAAATGCACCGATGCATGGGGTGAATCCACTGGGATCGGCCAGCTTTGATGTACCGATAAAATTAGAATAAAAAATTATTTTAAATTATTTTTGAATTCCTTCACTGCTTATCTGGGGAGCATTCCATGTTACATCGCCACTGGTGAAGGTGACGGTTTCGACTGGAATCTGAGCTGCATCACCGGTGGATGAATACCCGGTAATCCGTGCATTTTTCATGACCACTGCTGCAAGAATATAATTGGTTCCTGCAATTTCCATCCGCACAGTACTAATCTGCCCCCCGTTCTTGAATGTGTTGAAGATCGCTGGAGTTGCCGAGTCGACTTGTTTGGTTATCGTCAGGGATTCCTCCCCGAATATCTTTTCATCTTCAGGGTTCTCACCTGCATGGAAGGCATAACTCATGACATCATTCCAGTTTTGATGACTCGCAGCGGTGCAGGTCCCTTTTACTCCGGTAATAAGGATGTATGTTCCCGGAGATCCTCCCTGAATGCTCCCTCCTTTCCCATACATGGAATCCTGGGGCTGCTCCTGAAACTCTCCCTGTGGTCTTCCTTCGGGGTTTTCATTGATTATCTGTCCGGGTATCATCTGGAGGTTCATCAGTTCCGGATCTATTCTCTCCTCTTCAGGGATGGGATTCATCATCCCTGGTTGTGGTTCTTCCATTGGTTGCGCACAACATCCGATTACACAGAAACATCCGATAACCAGAATGAAGAGCAATTTTACTGGACTCATTCCTACCCTCATAATTCTCTACCAGAGGGATACATGTGCAGAGGAATCAAAAAGTTTTGGTTTGTTGATCATTAGTTATTATGATTTGGTCACCGTCCATGAAACCATGGCTGCAGGTTGTTTCCGGATACCCTCCTCCACAATTTCAGTTAAAAAACTGCTGAAACCTATGGAATTTATATCCCTCGATTCTGCTCCATTGTCTGGTCTACAAGTTCAATGACATCCATGATCTTCAAGACCGATCCCCGTTCCCTGCTGGCATCAGCCAGATTTTTTTCACAGAACGGACAGGTGGTAGCCAGAATATCAGGATTCAACCCTTCAATCTCTTCAAGTTTTCTTGATGCAATGCTCTGTGCAAGGGATGGTTCCTCTGCTTTCACTCCCCCTCCTGCACCACAACAGGTAGAAAATTCACGGTTATCTTCACATTCAATCAGGATTAATCCGGGGATTGCAGTCAGAACATCACGGGGGGCCTCAAAGACAGTATCTTTTCCCAGGGAATGCATGAGATTTCTCCCGCTGTGACAGGGATCATGATAGACGACTCTCATATTCTGGTCATATCGCAACCTGATCTTCTGTTCTCTGATAAGATCCCGGATGTAACATGAAAAACTCATTACCTTGAAAGGGAGTGGCTTTCCATATATCCGTGGCCAGTCATGGATGATGGTTTTCATGCATCCTGCACAGGAAACGAGCAGGGTCTCTACCCCTTTGGACTCCAGAACGGTGATCATCCCCCTGATAGTATCAGCATATGCCTCTTCAAATCCTGTCCGAAAAAGGAAGGACCCGCAACAGGACTCTTCATCTCCGAGCATACAGAAGGGAACATTCGCGTTATTGAGTATTCTGAGCGCCGCTCGCCCGAGTTCCTGATTCCGAAAAGCGATGGTGCACCCAGGAAAAAAACAGAATTCTGCAGTTTCTGCAATTTTCGCCGAAGCAGGGATCCAGGATGTTCTGGTAGTTATCGCTTCTTCATAGGGATTTTTCTTTTCCAGGATTGACTTCGCATTTTTTTCTGCAACCGGTTCCCGGAATCCTAAATCCATACATGCTCCCCTCATGGATTCCCAGAGTGATGCTGTAGATATTCCTGATTCGCAGACGATGCCACAGAGTCCGCAGCTTGTGCCGCGTGCAAGTGTTGATGATATGTGCATCAGGAGATCGTCATCCATTGATCGATCCAACCATCCGGAAAAAAATCCGGTGATATGGTTTGAAACCTTCTGCCATGTTGCGATTCGTTCCATTGCCCCATCTGGAAATCCTTCTTTGACAATCGGACAGATCTGAATGCATTCCTGGCATCGGGAACAGGCATCTATTTCCAACTGCTGAACTGGTGAAAACCACCTGGATTGGGCCTCTTTAAACTGCTCTCGCATCTCCTCATTCTCCTCCTCTTCTGGCAAGAAGGGTGAGAGGAACGGTAAAAATATGCCTGAACTTACTCCAGGGGAGGATCAGAACAAAAAAAAGCAATGCGACGTATATATGAACCTCCATCCAAGCAATGGCTAAATCAAAGTTCAGGAATGCTTTTCCGATAAACGTAGCATACCCGCTGAGCCATTCAGCAATCATGCCTGATAACAGGATGATAAGAATGATGCAAATAAGAAGGTAATCTTCTATTTTGCTTCTCTCACGAACGCTTCTTATAAGGAGTCTTCTTCCCAGGGCAACGAGTGTACCTGCAAGAAGGAAGTACCCGAGGAGGTCGTATGGCATCTGCAAATTCCCGAAATATTCTGCAATTACCCTTCCAGACCCATCCGGATCAGCATATGCGAGGAGTGAGACCAGAAGGGACAGGATAAGAAACCCTCCGAATATGACAAATACCCAGGAGATTATACAATGAATAACCCAACGTTTTTTACTCCGCTTCCATATCCGCTGAAATAAGAACACATCAATGATCAGTGTTTTGAGAAAAATGCCCCATCCATCACGAAATGCCTCCTTTCTCCATTCCGAAAGGAATGAGAATAATGAGCCGTGACCCCACCGAATCATCCTGAGGACGATCCCGGAAAGAAATATGCAGGCCGTCCCTATCATCAGTGATATCGTGACGGGATTTTCAAAAAAGGCATGAACAGACATATATTATTGACCACTATCATCCTTCATATTGTGCCATCAAACCGGGCACACTATTCATAGTATGGTTCCATCTGGTTTATACATTTCAGGGTATATCCGTTCACTCTGGTGGCCATTATCAGAGTGGATATTTGAGGAAATCGCTTCTTGCATGGATACTGGATCAGAAGATTTATAGTTTGGCAAAAGCTAACTAATCGGTACTACAGTATGGATGACCCTCATGAGCACCTCTTCCGGATTTTTGATCACCTGATCAGGCTGAAAGCTGAATGCTCCTGTGGGATCTTTTCCGAATGCTGTCTTTCAGATATCACGATAAAGCAGATCGCCTATCTGAAACTCATTGACGAACATCAAAATGTTACCTTTTCACAACTTGCCGAAATTACACAAAACTCCAAACCAACGATTACCGGGATGATCCATAAACTGAGTCGGATGGATTGTGTATACCGGGAATCCTGTCCTCATGATGGCAGGATTCATTATATCCGGCTCACTGATAAAGGAGCAATGATTGCACGTGCCGAACAAAAAGCCCTGCAGCAGGTCATTGACCGGCTCATTACTTCACTGGACGAGCAGGAGATTGCACTCCTTATCGCACTCCTGAAAAAAGTCAGGTAATTTTTTTATCTGGCTGAATAGTTAGGCAAAAACAAACTAAACAAAACCATGACAACCACAGAACCAACAACTTCAGACCCTCAGCATGAGAATTATCTCCTTCCTCTCATCAACACGGTTATTTTCCCCCATACACGGACGAAAATTCTGGTGGATGAAGAGACGGGTGATCTACTCATGAACGAGTTGAGCAGTCCGGATAATGCTCATCTGATCGGAGTATCGGTGCATAGCAATACGGATCCTTCTGATCTCTCCGAAGAAAAGTTGTACTCGATTGGAAATCTCCTTGAGGTATCATTTATCCATAAAACCGGGGAAGGATACCTCCTTGGTGTTCAGGCCCTGGACCGGGTCAGGATAGATTCTGTCATCCCTCACGGTGACCGGTTTTATGCCACTTATACGCTGATCCCGAATATTCAGGATATTGATGACCATGGACAGGAGGAACTGCTTGCTGAGATAAAGAAGACGATCTTCGATATTGGGCATGTATTCCAGGGTTCAGAGCATATTGTCGGACCGGCAGGCCAGATGGAGTCCATTGATCAGCTCATGGGCTTTATCATGCCATTTTTACCGGTACCTGCTCCGAAGAAGCAGGAGATTCTTGAGGTTGACTCGCTCCGGACCAGGTATCTCATGTTCCTTGAAGTTCTTCTTGATTGCAAGGAGAATATCAGCCTTCGTATCGAGATGACCAAAAAGGTCTCTGAGAAGTCTGCCCGGAATAACCGTGAAGCCATACTCAGGGAACAGATCCGGGCGATGCAGGAAGAACTGGGAGATATGAATGGTTCAGGCCAGGAAGATGCCGGGTACCGTGACCGGGTCATGCAGTCATCGATGCCTGATGAGGTGAAGAAGAAAGCCCTTGGGGAAGTGAAAAAACTTGAGTCCAGCGGGAACCAGGGGCATGAGAGTCCGGTCATCCGGAATTACCTGGATATGCTGCTCGATCTTCCCTGGGTGACGAATAAGGCCACCAGTATCGATATTAAGGAAACAAGGCGGGTACTTGAGAGAAATCATTACGGTCTTGATAAGGTGAAGGACCGGATTATTGAACACCTTGCGGTCCTGAAACTGAAAGATGACAAGCAGGGTTCTATCCTTCTTCTTGCCGGACCACCAGGAACAGGGAAGACAAGTCTTGGGAAGAGTATTGCTGATGCCCTGGGCCGGAAATATGTCCGGATAAGTCTTGGCGGGGTGAAGGATGAAGCAGAGATCCGGGGCCACCGGAGAACCTATGTCGGTGCCCTCCCCGGCCGGATAGTCCAGGGTATCAGGAGAGCAGGGACGAAAAACCCGGTCTTTGTCCTTGATGAGATTGACAAACTGTCATCTTCCTACTCCGGGGACCCGGCAAGTGCTCTTTTAGAGGTTTTGGACCCTGAACAGAACAGTACGTTCTCCGATCATTATCTTGAAGTTCCGTATGATTTATCAGACGTGTTCTTCATTGCAACGGCAAACTCTCTTGCTACCATTCCCGGTCCGCTTCTTGACCGGATGGAACTGATTGAGATACCGGGGTATACAAAGCAGGAGATGTTCTCCATCGGAAAGGAGCACCTCATACCCAAATCCCTGGATGAACACGGGCTCTGTGCAGAGGTTCTGTCGGTGGATGATGATGCACTCCGTCTGGTCATTGATAAGTATACCCATGAAGCAGGTGTTCGTGGGCTGAAAAAGCAACTGGACCGGATATCCCGGTATGTATCAGAGAAGATTGTCTCTGAAACATGGACTGCTCCGGTTGTGATATCATCTGATCAGGTCCCGAATATCCTGGGAAAGGAGGTTCACCGGCATGAGCTCGCGAAAAAGACTCTTGCTCCGGGGGTTGCTACCGGGCTTGCCTGGACACCGGTCGGGGGAGATATTCTCTTTATCGAAGGGACGTTCATGCCCGGTTCAGGGAAACTTACGCTCACCGGTCAGCTCGGGGATGTGATGAAGGAGTCGGCAAACATCTCGATGAGCCTGATCCGCTCCAGGTTTGCCCATAGTCCACTTCACATCGACTTCATGGCAAGCGATGTCCACATTCATGTTCCTTCCGGTGCAACTCCGAAAGACGGTCCTTCGGCGGGTATTACTCTCTTTACTGCCCTGGTCTCTCTCTTCACCGGGAAGATGGTGGATTCCCGGCTTGCCATGACCGGTGAAGTGACCCTGACCGGTTCGGTCTTACCGGTAGGCGGGATTCGGGAGAAGGTGCTTGCTGCTCACCGTGTCGGTATAACCCGGATTATTCTGCCAAAGGAGAATGAGGTTGATATTGCCGATATACCTGTGGATGTCAGGGATGAACTGACCTTTATCCTGGTCGGAACGGTGGATGAGGTGTTACAAGAGGCTCTGGATATTTCCCTGCCGTCACCGGTATTTCAGGTGTCCGGAGATCAGCCGGTTGCTCCATTGGTGTGAACACCGGCGGGGTTCTTTTTGATGGCTGGTTCCTGGAGTACTGAAGGGAAGGGTGGTTGGACTGGCACCGCTCTTCTCACTCCGCGGTGTTCGTGATCATATGCTGGAGAGGCATGAGAGATCTGTATCTCCGGCATCCCGAATAAGCTGTTGCAACCGGTTGCAACTAGAAATACCATCTTGATTACGAGTTTTCATCTGCAGGTTGCGTAATTTCACCTCCTGATCTCCTCCACTCTGAACCTGGTGCAACGGCTTACACATCCCCTGTTTGCCCATGTCCCTTTCGGGTGATGTGATTTTTTCATATATGTCGACATTCCCCTCATAAACTCATTTCAGACTAATATCCTGTGGTTTTATCCCTATCTCTTATACACCGTTTCATCCCACATGTGTATGTAACACAGAGACCGACACCTGTTCAGAAACACCTGGACAGACTGAGGAAATCTCTGGAGATGCGTTCAACAGATCCTCCTACACCTGTTGTATCCAGCTTCTCATGGTAACCGAACTTCACCCGGTCAGAAAGGGTATCCTCCTACAATCGTTTCTGACCAGAACGAACTTTAAGAGGCCGTCATCACGGCTGATTTTTCCTCCTTCTTTTCTCTTAATCCGTTGTTCCATTCGTATGCACATCTTTCCGAATTTTTCCAACCCTTCCATGTTGGCCATGCTTGTTATCGTGAAAAAACTGTGTCTGGATGGAGAATGATTTTATAGTATGTAATAAATATCGTATTGCCGATATCGACTATCCGATATCGGTTTTCCCTGGAGCAGGTAATACGTATGCGAGACAACCGTGAAGATATGAGGGCATTCATGAGAAAATTTCACCGCCTCGGGCACTTCAGGGGATACGGGGGACTCAAATTACTCGTCCTCTATATCCTGAGTGAAGGGCCGAAGAACGGAGCGGAACTCATGGATACCATAGATATGATGAGTCATGGTCACTGGAAACCATCACCGGGTTCCATCTATCCACTCCTCAGTAAGGCAGTGGAAGATAATCTGATAATCAAAAGAGAAGATCGCACATACGAACTGACCGATGCAGGATTTGAGGAGATCAGTATGTTTAAAACAGAAGGGTCGGAGAAAGCAGGTTCAATTGAAGGTATACTGACCGAGATTGACAGCAATCTTTCCTACCTGGAAGACCTGTCCGGAGAGAAACTGGCACCCTATGTCCGGATGCTGGAGCGGATCGGACTGAAAATTAACCGTATAAATGATACACTTCACAATTCCGGCAAAGAGACATAACCCTCACCTCCCCGTTCGTGTAATTTCGATACACCCATAATCACTGAACATATTTCCATCCCACCATCGACATCAGGAAAACACCATGACAGCTGCAATTCAGGTAACAGACCTGACAAAAACATTCACCGATCTTACTGCGGTAAACCATATCTCCTTCGAGATAGAACAGGGAGAGATATTCGGCCTCCTTGGTCCGAACGGAGCAGGAAAAACGACGACGCTCTCCATGCTTGCAACCATGCAGAAACCGACATCAGGGTCGGCAACTGTTCAGGGAAGGGATATTGAAAAGGACGAAGATGGCGTCAGGAAAGCCATCGGGATCGTTTTTCAGGACCAGAGCCTGGATGAGGAACTCACCGCCAGGGAGAACATGGATTTCCATGGCCGGCTCTATCGTATTCCTCCTGATATCAGGAGACAGCGTATTGATGAACTACTCCGCCTGGTTGAACTTCATGACCGAAAGGATGACCTGGTAAAGACATTCTCCGGTGGTATGCGAAGAAGGCTTGAGATTGCCAGGGGTCTGCTTCATCACCCGTCGGTTCTTTTCCTTGACGAACCAACCCTGGGCCTGGATCCCCAGACCCGGAACCATCTCTGGCAGTATATCGCGGCGTTAAGTAAAGAAAAGAATATCACAATTATTCTTACCACCCATTACATGGAAGAGGCAGACCGGCTTTGTGACCGGATTGCAATCATCGATCATGGGACGATCATTGCACTTGATACGCCGCAAAACCTGAAAGATGGAATCGGTGGGGATATTATCACCATTAAGACTCCTGATTACGACACGGCCGCACAGGTCCTGACCGGATCCTGGATTCAGGAGGTCGAACTGCATAATGATGAAGTCCGGATACACCTGCACAATGCAGAGCAGCATATCAGTGATATCATCACCCTTCTCAGTCAGCAAAATATTCCGATTCACTCTGTTTCGGTTCACAAACCAACTCTTGAAGATGTGTTCCTTGCCTTTACCGGCAAAACGATCCGGGAGCAGGAGAGTGACAAGAAAGAGATGATGAGGCGGCAGTTCAAAATGAGGAGGCACTAATGGACATTATTTATACTATCTGGCTTCGGAGCATGACACGATACATACGGTCAAAAAGCCGGATTATCGGCAGTATCAGTATGCCTCTCTTCTTCCTGCTCTTTCTTGGATTTGGCCTGAATTCGGTTGTGAATATTCCGGGATATGGAGAGAATTATATCCAGTTTCTCATCCCCGGTATGGTTGCCATGAGTGTCCTCTTCACATCGGTGTTCTCCGGGATTCAGATCATCTGGGATAAACAGTTCGGTTTTCTCAAAGAGACCCTTGTCGCCCCGGTAACACGGATGGAGATCATGCTTGGACAGACATTTGGTGGTGCAACAACAGCGGTAATTCAGGGCATCATGATCATGGTCATATCTCTCTTTCTGGGACTGCAGGTCCAGAGTGCCGCCGGTTTTCTCATCGCACTCGGGTTCATGGTGATTATCGGGATCTCCTTTACCGCCTTTGGCATTGCAATTGCATCCAGAATGGAGGATATGACTGGGTTTCAGCTTATCATGAACTTTGTCATCTTTCCGATATTCGGTCTTTCAGGGGCTTTGTTTCCAATTAGTTCCCTTCCTGACTGGCTTGCTCCGATAACCATGTTTGATCCGCTGACCTATGGGGTTGAGGGGATCCGGTATGGTCTGACCGGAGTGAGTCAGATAAACCCGCTCCTCTGTTTCATCGTTATCGGAGGATTTGCCTGTGTCATGACGGTAATCGGTGCGTTCCTCTTTCGAAAGATCTCCCTCTGAAGAAAGCCTTCAAACATTTTCGGTCCGGAAACTCTCCCATTTTTTTCGAAACCGGACATTCGGGGTCTGTGGATTTGTTCCCTGAACCATGATTTCATAAGAACATGCGAAATCCCGCTCATGTGCTGGAAAAAAGCGTAATAACTCTCCGAATGGATATTTTTCACTATCCTTGGAAACGGTAGCCCGCATACGAAGCAACCAGAACGATAATCTCCGATCACAATCGAAGAATCAGAACTTTGAAAAGAGCACTATGAAATAAAAAAAAGGGTATTTAGAATTAAAACCGTCTCTGGTTAAATCCACTGCCCCGGTTGCCGCCGAATCCGCCTCTGTTTTCACCAAAGGAGGTCCGTGGCTGCATGGGTCTTGCCTCATCAATCTTTAAGGTTCTTCCCATAAAATCGGTATTGTTCAGGGCATCAAGTGCTGCCTGAGCTTCTTCAGAGGATCCCATCTCAACAAATCCAAATCCTTTGTTCTCGATGATCTTGGCGCTTACAACCTGACCATAGGTTGAAAACAGGTCTGAAACTTCATTTTCTTTGGTTGAGTAAGAGAGATTGCCTACGTATAATTTACTTCCGTCCATAATTTTTCCTTCCTGAAAATCGCATAACGTTTGGTGAGGTAAAATGTTGTTCACTTTACACCAGAGAATTACCTAAAAAAATAGCAGTGATATTATCTAATCAATGAGAATGATATTTTCAAAACTATTGTAATAATGTACTCTTTCGTCTGCACACAATAGATGGTGTATCAGCATATGAAGTTTTTCATTACCCGTCCAAAAATATTCCCCTAACATATCATTTGAAGAGAAGAATGCAGGATTTTGGTTATCCCTGACACCTCTCCGCCTGACCTGAACGAATCAGGAGTTCGTCCCACATGAGCATGACTCCTTTCTATGAATTGATTTTTTAAAATGAGCCTTGAAATCAGGAATAATCAGATTATTATCTTATAATGGGGGGATTTACATCCCCATTCCTCCCATGCCCTGGGGTGGCATCGGCGGTGCTGATGACTTTGTTGAAGAGATATTATCATCAATTCTGAGAATCATGTCCGCTGTCTCCACCGCACTTGTAATTGCCCTGACCTTTACGCGAAGGGGTTCAATAACTCCTTCTTTAAGGAAATCTACCGGTTTTCCTTCGAAAACATCCAGGCCAAATGTCTTTTGTCCGTTTTCATGAGCCGCACGGAGGGCAACTATCATGTCGATTGGATCAAGACCTGCGTTTTCAGCAAGGGTCCTTGGTATTATCTCAAGTGCCGTAGCAAATGCCTCAATAGCAAGCTGGGCACGACCTCCAACTGTCGTTGCATATTCTCGGAGTCTCAGGGAAAGCTCAATTTCAGGGGCTCCTCCTCCTGCAAGAATCTTCCCTTCCTTCATGACCGTGGACACAACGCGGATTGCATCTTCAACCGCACGATCATATTCGGCAACAACATGTTCAGTCCCGCCCCGGATAATAATCGTGACTGCTTTTGGGTTTTTACACTCCTCAACAAAGATCATCTCTTCGCCTGAGACTTTCCGCTCTTCAACTATCCCTGCATATCCAAGTTCGGTTGATGAAATCGCCTCTATACTGGAGATGGTCGATGCACCGGTTGCCTGTGCCAGTTTTTCCATGTCTGAACTTTTCACCCGGCGTACTGCCAGAATTCCTGCTTTTGACAGATAATGCTGTGCAATTTCATCAATTGCTTTCTGGCAGATGACTACATTTGCTCCGGATTTGATGATCCGTTCAACAATCATCTTTGTCATCCGTTCTTCCTCATTCAGGAAGGCCTGTAATTGATTGGGGTCATTTATGGTAAACTGGGCATCAACTTGTGTTTTCGTAAATTCTATTGGTGCATTCAGAAGCAAAACCCTGGCATTTTCGACCTTTTTTGGCATGCCGGGATGCACCCGTTCCTTATCGATTACGACGCCCCTGATGATCTCTGAGTCTTCAATCTCTCCGCCGATTTTTTTCTCGACTTTAATATCCTTAAAATCAACTATACCTTTTTTATCGGCGATGAGAGTTACTGCTTCAGCGACCATGGTACACAGTTGTGATCTGGCAGACTCCACGCCTTTCCCTGACATTGCTGTTTCTGCAATCTTCTTAAGGATCGCAATATCCTGAGGTTTCACTTGTATTGCGAATCCCTGTAGAATTTCCTGAGCTTTTTCCGCCGCTAACTGGTATCCATGTACAATCATGGTCGGGTGAATGCTCTGGTCAATGAGTTCTTCAGCACGCCTGAGTAATTCTCCGGCGATAATTACTGCACTGGTGGTACCGTCACCGACTTCATCGTCCTGGTTTTTTGCAATTTCAACCATAATTTTGGCTGCAGGATGTTCAATTTCCATCTCTTTGAGGATGGTAGAACCATCATTGGTGATGACGACATTGCCCATTGAATCAACGAGCATCTTATCCATCCCCTTCGGACCAAGGGTGCTCCTGACAGCACTGGCGACTGCTTTTGCAGCAGTAAAGTTCATACTCTGTGCATCCCTGCCACGATTACGGGAACTGCCTTTCGTAAGAATATAGATGGGCTGTCCCCCAAGTTGTGTTGACACTCCGGTTCCTCCTGTACGTATAGGGTAGGAGTGATTTGTAGTTCTATAAAAAGGTGGTGTTTCGTAGGAAGAGTTGATGGGGTGGATCAAAAAAGAAAAGTGTCAGGGAAAATGAGAGTATTGCACCGCTACCGGGTAATGAAGAAAGGAATACAGTATGAATGAAATTAACGGGGAATTTTTTCATTCAGGAGAGTAAAAAATTTCACATAGATATCAGGGCGCTTTTTCATATTCTGGAATATTTTCTGATTGACGGACTCATCACATGGAATAAAAGGGTTATCACCTTGAATGAGATCCTGTGATGAGATGATTGACGTTTCCCCTGAGTCCAGACAGAATACGATAGATCTTTCGTTTTCACCCGGCCCGATCAGTGTTTGAATGGGTTCTCCATGGATATCAGTCCGATATCCAAGAACTTTGTTTGGTCTTTTTTCTTGCATGGTCGATATGAGGTATTATATATTAGATCGTCATCATAGATAATGCATTTGATTTTTATCTGCTCCACGAGATCTTTTTTTCCTGAAGTTTTTATTAAGACGAGTTCGTATTTGAACCTGATAGGTCGTTTCATTACGTATTTGTCTGAATCTTTTGGTTTTATTCCTCATGACAAATAATTCATTGTTATAAGAATCATGATGGAGTCAGTAATTATTACTGCTAACGGTATTCTCATCCCTTTTTTCTTTCCTGTTCCAAATACATCTCCTTCACAGCGCCTCCGCTCTTATGCAGTCATCACCGGTGCATTCATCTTCTTCACAGGGTTATCGTGTTTTTCAAGTCTTTGTACTCCTCCTTGATCCTCACACCTCTGAATTCTGGCGAACGACGGGGAAAATGTGTGCATGTATGCCATGTTCATCCGAACCGAATTTGATAATATGATTCAGGTTCATAAAACTGACAACAAAGGGCAGATGGTGATCTGGTGAAGTGGACAAAAATTGACGTCAGGACCGGGCTTCGAGCACAGTTCATTGATATTACCGATAGAATTTCAGAGGAACTTTGGAGAACCGGAGTGCAGAACGGAACCTGTTATGTATTTACACAACATACGACAGCAGGTCTGACCATCAACGAGAATGCAGATCCGGATGTGACCCGGGATATCCTGGCTGGTCTTGCCCGCCTGGTTCCGGAAACTGGCGATTACCGGCATGCTGAAGGGAATTCCGATGCCCACATTAAGGCTTCCCTGATGGGTTTTTCTCTCACGATACCGGTTATCGATGGACGGCTGGCTCTTGGGACCTGGCAGGGTGTTTACTTTTGTGAGTTTGATGGGCCACGGAACCGGCATGTTCTGGTCGGGGTAGGTGGTGAGTGACAGAGATGCTCATTGATCTCATGCGATGAGAGTTAAGGTTCGGAAACAACAGTGGAAAATCAGGAAGGAGTGTATCCCAAAAAATT
>CAYWHV010000031.1:0-13733 GCA_964458045.1 uncultured Methanospirillum sp. | reverse complement strand
ACGGTCCGCATCATCGACGGCCACGGCTCCTTGATGACCAGCAGACCTCCCTGTCTTGCCGGAACCGGATTGCCTTCCTTGTCTACCACATCTGCCACGACACCTGGTATCGGGAGACCTGCAAATCCAGGTTTCATGGGCTGCCCGATAGGGGTTGTGATCATGTGCATACCGGTTTCAGTCTGCCACCAGGTATCAAGGATGGGACACCTGTTTCTTCCGATAACCCGGTAGTACCATTCGAACGCCTCCGGATTGAGTGGTTCTCCGACAGATCCGATGATCCGAAGCGAGCTGAGGTTATATTTATCCGGCCATTGTTCTCCAACTTTCATGAACATCCGTATGGCGGTTGGAGCAGTGTAAAAGACCGATACACCAAACTCTTCGATAAGACTCCACCAGACGCCCGGATCAGGGTAATCAGGGGTTGTCTCGGTGATGAGCACCGTTGCTCCAACAGAGAGTGGACCATAGACGATGTAACTATGTCCGGTGATCCAGCCCGGGTCAGCAGTACACCAATGGACATCGTTCTCCTTGAGGTCAAAGATGTATTTGCAGGTGTAATGTGTTCCGACCATGTATCCTCCGGTGGTGTGAACAATTCCCTTTGGCTGGCCGGTGGTCCCGCTGGTGTAGAGGATGAAGAGCGGATCTTCACTGTCCATCTCCTCTGGCGGACATTCATCACTGACTCCTTCCTGGATGGCGTAAAAGTCCACTTCCATTTCAGAGTAGAGTTCAACCGGACACCGTTCCCTGCTCAGAACCACGATCTTCTCAACACTGGGAGAGTTCTTGACCGCATCATCCACGATACTCCGGAGTGGGATTAATTTGCCCCGTCTGACTCCGACATCTGCAGTTATCACTATTTTGGCCTCTGCATCCCTGATACGTGCATGGAGTGCCTCTGCTCCGAATCCTGCATAGACGATGGAGTGAACTGCTCCAATCCGGGCACAGGCAAGCATGGCGATGATATGTTCAGGAACGAGGGGCATGTACAGGCATATCCGGTCTCCCTTCTGCACACCGAGTTTTTTCAGGGCATTGGCAAATCGCATGACTGCCCGGTACAGCTGACGGTATGTGTAGATCTCCTCTTTTCCCTGTTCTCCTTTCCAGATGAGGGCAAGTTTATTTCTCCTTCCGTTCTTTACATGCCGGTCCAGGCAGTTTGCGGAGATATTGAGTTTTCCTCCACAAAACCACCGGGCATTCGGCCAGTTCCAATCTTTTACCTTATCCCAGGGTTTTATCCAGTCCAGTTCCCTGGCTTTTCCTGCCCAGAATCCTTCCGGGTCAGATAAAAACTCTGCATATGCTTTCTTGTAGTCACCAAGAGCAGAGTTTGCCTGGTAGGATGGGTCAGGAATGTAGGTCTTGTTGTCAAGTTTGACATCAAAGTTTTCAGCCATCGTAGTACCACCATTTGGTTCATGTGGGGGGAATCCGGCCGGACTGATGATCATCATATCCGGGTGGATTCAGATCGACAATCAGATGATTGCTGATCGCATGATCAATCGTGTAGAATTAAAGCTCATATAATGTTGTATGTGTCGTACAATTATGTTGATCATTTTGCAACGTGTTATTATCCGATATTTTGCTTATTGAATCCATAATAATGGGTGTATGGGGTGAGTTAAAAAAAAGAATGTGATGTGGATAATGCCTGATGTGCATGAGAATTTTTCTTTCGCGCAATGTCTACCCTGATCTGTCGGCCATATGACTCTGGTATTTTCATTCGTTTTTTCACGCCTCTCTGATCAACCAACCGAAAGTCATAATAGGTAATAATTGGATTTACTCACATAGACACTGTATATTAAAATAATTCACCCCTGCCTTGCAATGATTGCTGATGGTAAGGAGAAGAACCAGTTGAATGCCATACAAAGAAGCATAATTTTTATGGCCCATAGGGGGTCTGGTGTATGACTCAGGCAGGTCAGCCGTATCTGCAACGAGTAAAAAAGGTAATTATAGTCGTAATTTGTCTTGCCATCATTGTTTTTTCACTAGGTTCTCTCATTCTTTCATTTTTCTTTCTGGATGCGTACCGCTCGTTTGAAGAAGATGAAATGCTGTCACGGATGGATCGTTTCTCTGACAACCTGAATAATTCCCTTAAGAATATCGAACGCACGGTCTATGATTATGCATTCTGGGATGACATGGCTCTTTACAGTGAGGGTACCTATCCTGAATTTCCAGAAGAAGGGATGAGTATCTCCTCATTTAAGGCGATTGGAATTGATATTGTTGGAATTTATAACCGGGATGGTACGGTATTATATGAGAATGACTATTCTAATTCTCAGGAGGGCACCTATCCGTTCAGGCCTGAACTTGCGGCATATCTGAAACCGGACAGTCCGCTTTTCTCCACCCCTTCTGATGGCAAAGAGATGTCTTCATCGGTAATTTTCCATCATGATAATTCTTCAGGAATTCTGGTATCACACCCCATCATCTATCATTCAACAGAGAAACCGGGTAACGGATATGTTGTGATGGGGCGTTACTTTGAAGGGGCGTTCCTTGAAGAATTGTCGATTTTTTTTAAGCAGCCGGTTGAACTTCTCTCCCCAGATGAAGTATCTTCTCTGAACCTTTATGCACCGGGTATTTCAAAGGATCGTGATGCTTTTGTCAGGGTCAGGAATGATACAACCATATCAGGATTTTTGAAAATCCCTGATCCTATCAGCGGGGAGGATTCCTATTTCAGGGTGACATATCCCCGTGATATCTATCGTGAAGGAGTCTCCACACTTTCTACATATCTGCTTCTTATCCTGGGAATTATGAGTGTTTTTACCATCGTTACAATCTTTGGGATCAGGTTTTATCTTCGACACGCTGATACCTCCGCCAAAATTGCCCAGGAGAAGGACCATGCATATCAAAAGATCATCGAAGAGATGGAAGATGCCTACTTCAAAGCAACTCCTGAAGGCATAATTGAATATGTGGGGCCTGGCACGGTGAAAATGCTCGGATATTTAGATTATTCCGAGCTTATCGGAAAACCTCTGTCAGACCTGTATCAGAACCCGGATGACCGAACAACCCTCCGACAGTTGCTATTCTCTAATTATCAGTTAAAAAACCATCCACTGGTGCTGAAAAGAAAAGACGGCTCTTTGGTTTTTATCACAACAAATGTCCACCTGATGTATGATGATGATGGCACGGTGACGGCTATTGAGGGTATTGCCCATGATAATACCGAGATGTTGCGTGCCAAAAAAACGGCAGATGAGAGTGATTCATTTTACCGTCTGATCTTTGAGAGTGCCAACATCGGACTCTTTCAAAGTTCATCAGATGGAGGTTTTTCATTGGTAAATCCTGCCTTTGCCACCATGCTTGGATATGCAGGGCCTGAGCAGATGAGACAGGAGGCGACGAGTATTGTCAAAGACCTGGGTCTTACTCATGAGGACAAAAACCATCTGCTTCAGGATCTCAATAAAGAGGGGAAGGTCCAAAACCTTGAGTTCTTCCTGAAGAAGAGAGATGGCACTCCCATCTGGCTCAGTTGCAATATCGTTTCAATACGGGATATCCACGAACAACTTGTCGCCTATTTCGGAACAGCCCTGGATATTAGTGAAAAGAAACGGATCGAGCTGGAACTTTTAGCAAACCAGCAGAAATTTCAGAGTCTCTTTTACTTCTCACCCCTTGCCATTATTGTGTATGATGAGGAAGGGAAACTTGTTGATTTGAATTCCGCTGCAATTTCATTGTTTGGATCATCAGAAAAGAGTATCCCGGAGACCGAACCGCTCTTTTACCAGGCATTCCTGACACCTCTCCAGCAGGAAGAATTAAAGAACGGAGCCGTTGTGCGGACAGAAGCGAAATTGGATTTTGATTCTCTCAGAAAAACCTATGATCTTCCGCCAGACCATTCAGGCACCCGGTACCTTGAGATGATGATTACCCCAATCCCCCATCCGAAACATGGTGTCGGATGGTACCTGGTTCAGATTGCTGATATCACCGAACGGAAAGTGGCTGAAATAGCACGAAATACCGCCACCGAACGTCTGAAAGAAGCGGAGGTAATCGCCAGGCTCGGGCACTGGGAACTTGACCTGAAAAAAGATGTCCTGTTCTGGTCTGATTCAGTATACCCGATCTTTGGCAAGGATCCTCATGAGTTCGTCCCCTCATACGAATCGTTCATCAGTCTCATCCACCCTGAAGATCGGTTGATGGTCGATGAAGCATACCAGCGCCATATCAGGGATCATGATCCCTATGATATCATTCACCGGATTCTCCACCCTGATGGAAAGGTGAAATATGTCAGAGAAAAATGCAACTCTGAATATGATGAGAATGGGAAAGCGATTCGGTCGGTTGGCATCATTCATGACATAACCAGCATGAGGGCATCTGAACTGGCACTTCGTGAAAGTGAGCAAAAATACCGGGAGATGTTTTCAAATGTCTCGTTAGGTCTTATTCTTTTTGAATTTACGAATGATGGGGAACCCGGGCGAATTATTGATGCAAATCCTTCTGCCGAAGAGATGGTCCGGTTATCCATGCAGGGAATACGCGATCATGCCTATCATATCCAGGCATTCCTCCCGATATGTGGTTCATCAATGGTCAAGGATCTCACCATCATTGATACGGATATCTGCACCTTTGAATCTGGAATCATCAGGGGGATAGATGACGTCCTTCCGGTGCAGGTCACCCTTGATATCTTCCGTCTTGAGCAAACCGTGGTGGGACTTGCTATAATTGAAGATATCACCCAGAAACGGCAATATGAAGAGGAACGATTCAGGCTGATAGAACAGATAGAGAAGAACCTTGCTGAACTATCTATTCTGAATGACGGGATAAGAAATCCGCTCACGATCATCATGATGATGGTGGATGAGCTGGATGAACATATCTCTGATCCAGTCATACACCAGATACGGGCTATTGATGAACTGATAAACCAGCTGGATAAAAGATGGATTGAATCAGACAAGATTCTTCAGTATCTGCAAAAGCACCACCATGTCAGGT
The DNA here is from genome assembly GCA_964458045.1 of uncultured Methanospirillum sp. Classification (GTDB taxonomy): domain Archaea; phylum Halobacteriota; class Methanomicrobia; order Methanomicrobiales; family Methanospirillaceae; genus Methanospirillum. The sequence continues at coordinate 8,675 of CAYWHV010000031.1, read as the reverse complement.
ATAAATAGGATATTTATCACACCAGAATGAGTCCGGGATTCGTTCCGGTGATACATCGTCCCTTTCCTTTCGATACCACAAAGGTGTTTTCAATTCCCACCATCCCGACACCGGGGATTCCTTTCTTTGGTTCAAGGGCAAATACCATATTCTCCTCTATTGGTTCATCAAATCCCTCTGCGATCACCGGAATCTCATCAATAAAGAGGCCGACCCCGTGACCCAGGAACTTTACCTTCCGGTCCTTATACCCCATGAAATTCTCTAAAAACTCCGGTTCCAATGTCGCCATCACATCCCGGTATATCTGTGACGGGATATTTCCTGGGACAAGGAGTGAAGCCAGATGATTCTGCACCTCTACACACCGGGTGTGCTGTGTAATAACATCATCCGGAAGTGATGAACCAAACATATAGGTCATGGTTTTGTCTGTATGGTACCCGCCAAATCCGCATCCCACATCCACAAAGACAAGATCGCCTTTTTTGAGTCTCCTCTTCCGGTCACCAAGGAGGGGAACGGCAGGACAGAGTCCGACAGATCCGCCAGGCCCGTCAAAATATGTCGGATAGAGTGAATTTTCTCCAAATCCAATCTGACCAAGGAGCATTTCGGTATTAAACATCCCGAAGCGGGATATCCCATGATGACCTTCATCGACCAGGAGTGCATAGAGTCGGCTGGCAAATTCACTCTCACGCAGCCCTTCAGTCAGCATATCCGGGACACAATCTTCCAGCACCCGGGTATGTATCTTCCCTGACTCTTCCATGAGGGAGATCTCAAATGGACTTTTCACAGCCCGGACCATTGAGAGTTCGCGATCCACTGATTCAACATGGGGGATTGGAAAATGTTTTGAAAACCGTTGGTACAAAGCGAGCGGCACGATATCCGTTTCAAGGTATACCGTGTCAGGAAGGGCCGTATATGCCCTGGCAGCATCACGAAAACTTCCCATTTTTTCAATACCAGGAAAGTCAGATTCATGCTTCGCACGTTCATAGCTCTTCCTGACCCAGAGGGTTGGTTCACTGTCCCGAGGGATGCAGAGCATGCTGTCCTGCATGGTTCCCGTGAAATAATAGAGGTTGATATTCCCAAAAATTACAGCCAGTTCAAAGTCCGGTTTTTGTTCCTCCATTCGGTTTTTAAATCGTTTCATCCTCGTTTGCAGTTCAGAACCAGGTACCCGGCTATCCATACATGCTATTGGCTTTGAACCATGATAGTATCTGTCATGGTGCATGGCAAATGATCTACAAATCCGCTTTCTTTATTACAGTAGTCATACATGATCTAACATGGTCTCTCTCTTTTCAGTCAGTTCTATCAATAAAAAAATCCTATATGCTGGCTCTCTTTCTCTCCTCGTCGTTGCCAGCGTGATCATTCTGTTTGCAGCATTTTCAACATACAACACCTCTGTATCAGGTGCTCAGGAAGAGCTCAGAATCATTGCAGATGCACAGGCTGAGGCGATAACCGGAGTATTACTCGAACCGATGCATTCTACAGAAGCCCTGGCAGAAGTCCTCCTTGGGCCATATAGTGCAGGAAAACCGATAACCAGGGAAGAAGTAAGCCTTATCATCAGCGGCATACTCAAAAACCATCCGCTCTACAACGGGGTGTATACCATGTGGGAGGAGAATGCCTATGATCGGGCAGATTCCCGGTATGCAGGAATAAACGGATTTTCCAGTACAGGCCGATTGAACATGTACTGGTACCGTGAGGATGGTGCCGAACAGCGGATGATATATGAGCCGGATTCAGTGGACACGGAAACGGATTATACGCAGGACTATTATACCCTTCCGGCACAAACCCGTCAGAAATTTCTGACCGATCCCTATGTTGAGCCGTCACAGAGTGTTCCGGTCCTGATGGCTTCAACCATAGTTCCCCTCCTCTATCAGGGAACATTTCTTGGCATAACCGGTGTTGATGTCACCCTTGCTGATATTGACCGGATTGCGGATGAGACCAGCCTCTATAATGGTGAGGGAATCGTCCTTATCGTAAGTAATGACGGAACGATTGCCGGAGTCACCGGAGACATCGGGACGGTCGGTGAGCCGCTTGCATCACTTGCTCCCGCTTTTTCAGTATCGGAGGAGACCTTACAGCATGTCATCACTGAAAATACTGATACGACCTTCACGCTTGGCCCCTATGTCGGGGATATGGCTGATATCGTGGTTGGCGATCCTGACCGGCCATGGAAGGTCCTGGTGCTGGTACCGTCATCCATTCTGACCGCAAATGCAATCTCCCTCACCATTATCCTGGTCATATTTGGTATCCTGATATCTGCCGGGGGAGTCGGGCTCCTCTTTGTGGTTGCCCGTTCCATAAGTCGTCCGATACAGGATATCACTCATGCTGCAGGGCGTCTTGCCGAGGGTGATCTCACATGTCGGATAAACCCCGACGGAAATGATGAGGTCGCAATACTGGGGAGAACCTTTGATACCATGGCCTCCCGCCTGGAAGAGACGATGGATACCATCACCCGGGATGGAGAAGACCAGGCTGCGGTCCTTCATGAGATCAATGGCATTGCAAAGGCAGCAACGAATGGTGATCTCAACGTTCGCGGTGACATCAGCCATTTCTCTGGTGAATATCGTCATGTCATCGAAGCGGTGAATGATACCCTTGATGCGGTCGTGCGGCCGGTTACAGAGGCAATGACACTTGCCCGTGAGTATTCATCAGGGAATTTTTCCGCACGGTTTGACCCGGATGTTCCGATATCCGGAGACTTTATCCCCTTCAGATCGGCGCTTGATACCATTGGTATTCAGATGGGTTCGCTTATTGGTGATCTGTCTGATCAGGTTCAGGGTCTGATGACCGAGATGGAAGAGTCCAATGCAAGTGTTGAGGAGATTGCATCTGCTTCCCAAGCGATTGCGAGGGGGACAAATGAGCTCAGCATTCAGGCCGATCTGTCAAAGTCTGGGATAACAAAAATCCAGGATACTGTCAGTGATGTGACGTCTATCGGATCTGACATTGCCGGCCAGACAGCAGAAGCATCAGTTCTCATCAATCAGTCACAGCAGCTCTCCCGCAAAGGATCTGAAAGCAGTGCTCAGGCAGATATCGGTATGCGGTCCATAGTCGAGTCGCATGATGAGACCGGGAAGATCATTCATGAGATCAATTCAGAGATGGACAAGATCGGTGATATCGTCGGCATCATCACCGATATTGCAGATCAGACAAACCTTCTTGCACTCAATGCCGCAATAGAGGCCGCTCGTGCAGGTGATGCAGGAAAAGGGTTTGCTGTTGTAGCCGGGGAAGTAAAGGCCCTTGCACTTGAATCCCAGAAATCAGCCGAGAAGATCAGTGGCATCATCTCTCTTCTGCAGGAGCGGTCAGCAAAGATGAAAAATGCCATTGATACCTCACGCCAGGACATTGATAATGGCAGCAGGGCGGTCGATGAGACATTGAAGATCTTTTCTGAGCTTGCCTCTTCCATTGATGACATCACGAAGCGTATTGTTTCAATCGATTCAGCAAGCCAGAGCCAGATGGCTGCATACGGGATGGTCATGGAACATATTACCCGCATGAATGAGTCTTTCCATACTACCATCAATGAACTTGGAAATACCGCTGCATTAACCGAGGAGAATTCGGTATCACTTGACTGTATTGCCCAGTCAATTCAGGAAGCGACCATACGGATTGATAAAATATCCCGTGATATGGCTCGTTTCAGGGTATAAAATCAAATATCAAGTCATCCTCCCCGCAGACACGACTTCCCACTCTTTTTTACCTTCGAAAGAACATGTTTTTGGTATGACCGTCAGGGATCTCATCATCCAGATCTGCAAAGACATGGGCATTTCATGTGTCGGATGTGCAGATGTTGACCGATGGGAGCAGCCCCTTTTTGAGCCCTGGATTCCTAAACTGTTTCATCCCGTATCCATTTTTCCGGAGTCACGGACTGCTGTTGTCATCGGACTTCCGGTGCATCTGCCTGCCCTCGAGTCTGCTCCCTCAATCTGGTATCGTGAGGAGTATAAGACGGTAAACAGCCTGCTTGATCAGTATACCTGGCGGATAGCGTCAGTTCTGAATGACCAGGGGTATTCATCGGTCTCAATCCCCCGTGACGGATATGGCAGTATCACGGTACTGCAGCAGAATCCGGTTGCGTTCTTTTCACATCGTCATGCTGCTGTGCTTGCAGGTCTAGGCACCTTTGGGAGAAATAATATGGTTCTGACCAGAGCATGGGGGCCGCGGGTCAGGTTTGGAACGGTTCTCACCAGTGCCCGGATTGAATCAGATCCCCTGATTGAATCATCACTCTGCACCCGGTGCAATGCCTGTGTCCGTGCCTGTCCGGTCCATGCCCTGGAAGAGGAGGATTACCCTGATTCCCATACAGATAAAAAAGCCTGTGCAGACCGGAGTGCTGCTTTAGTTACAGAGTACAGATCCCCATGCGGGATATGTATCAAGGTGTGCCCGGTAGGAGCTGACCGGGAATTGTTTAATCGGACCGATATCAGGATGTATGAGGATACTGGTGCATGGAAAAAATATCATGATGCCTGGGACCATGTCCGGTCGTTTGGAAGCGGTAGATCAGGGGACCAGAATAAACCCTGATACTGATTAAAGGAATGGCCGGGCATGTGCTGAATTTTCAGGTTCGCAAGCATTGGCGGCATCACACACCATTGTCTGCCATGAAAAAAATCACAAAAAAACCGTATTTTATGAAAATTATGAATTGGGTTTTCCCAAAGAACAAAAAACCTTATATGCTCAAGCGGCAACGTGTATGTGCAGACGAAAGAGTAAATTCTGATAATAGTTCTTGTAAGTTCTCGTTCAGTTCGAAAGGGTATCTCACTGCTATTCTTGGTAATTCTCTGGCGCAATGTGATTTGATCACTGCGGCCCAACAGTTATGCAAAAGCCCATAAGGGACTATCATGGAAGGAAAGAAATTATACGTAGGCAACCTGCCCTACTCCACTAACGAAAGCCAGCTCAGCGAACTTTTCTCAGCCTATGGAGAGGTTGTCAGCGCCAAAATCATTGAAAACAAAGGTTTTGGATTTGTCGAGATGGGAACTTCAGAGGAAGCCCAGGCAGCACTCGATGCCCTGAACGATACCGAATTTGACGGAAGAACCATGCGTATCGATGAAGCACGTCCAATGCAGCCACGCCGTGACTTCGGTGGAAACCGAAGTGGCGGATTTGGCGGCTCCAGCGGCGGCTTTAACAGAAGACGCTTCTAAACACACCAATATTACCTTTTTTTGCACGCATTTCAATTATTTGCATCGTTATCAGTCCGTTAATATCCTGTTGTATAATAAAATCCTTCATCGTGAAGGATCCTGACCGGGACATCAAAGACTGCACCAATGGACGCATCTGACAGTACTTCTTCTTTCGCCCCGTCCTTGTAAATGGCACCATTTTTAAACAATATGACCCGTTTTATCTCCGGGATGATATCCGGAAGGGAATGGGTGACCAGGATGATGACAGTTTTCGCCGCTACTTTTCTCATGGTAGAGCGGAGCATATGCAGGGCATGAAGGTCAAGACTGTTTGAAGGTTCATCAAGGATGAGGACCCGGGGAGTATGGACCAGTGCCCGTCCGATAAGAAATCTTCGTGCCTCGCCGGTTGACATATCCGAAAATGACCGATCAGCAAGATGGGAAATTTCCAGAAATGAGAGGATCTCATCTGCCTTGTGCTCCATCTCCGGTGTTATGGTATGAAAGAAGAGCCCGATACTGCTGAAAAATCCGGAAAGAATGACCTCTCTCCCCGAAATATTCCTGGTGAATGTAAACTGCAGGTCCTGGGATACATAGCCGAAATATGATCGGAGGGTGAAGACATCCCAGGTATCCTGACCCCAGATCCGAAAGACTGAGCCGGATTCAGAATAGACCGGGTAATATTCCCTGATGAGTGTTCGGATAAAGGTGGATTTTCCTGAACCGTTCGGCCCCAGAATAGCAACATGTTCTCCGTCAGGAATCTGAACCGAAAGTGCATGTAACAGGACGGTTGTATTATGTGCGACAGTGATATTTTGAAAATCAACAAAAAGCGGTGCCTGATTCATGGTATATTTCCTGTTCATGTTCCAGATGATTCCGGAATGCTGAAAACACTAGATTATTGCTGTGTGAATATTTGATATATTCCGATACGCAGAATGGAAATATCATCATCGAAATAATTTAGTATTTTGATTGCCATCCCTTGTATAGAGCAATGATATCGTTTGTATATGACCCAATCCTGTTGATGAACCTGATCCTGTGTATCATTATCTTAATCCTTGGAATTATATGCACCAAACGGAGCGGGGAGATACTTCCACTTTATATTGGCGCTGCTTTTGGTCTTTTTGGTGTGTCCCATGCAGCAACCCTCCTTGGTCTGAAGGATTATCTTACCATTCCTCTCATCATCATCAGGATGTGTGCATACCTGCTGGTTGTCTGGGCACTGTTCCTCTATCTTCGAAAGATCCTGGTTTCCAAAGAGGCAACTCAGGCATGGGTTGATTTTTACAAGGATGAGGAAAATTAACCGGTCATGAGTCGGGGGACAGGTGATCAAGGATGGCCTCTTCCCTTGTTTTATAAATCCTGAATATTTTATGAAATCCTCCTGCTTCGAATACTTCAAATACTGATGGATGAATTCCGCAGAGAGCAAAAAACCCGTGATTTTTAGACAATTTCTTTGCGACTATAAGCAAAACACGAAGGCCGGCACTTCCCATATAACTGGTTTGTGAAAGATCCAGCAGGAGGTTTTGTGTCCCTTCAGTCAGAAGTTTGAGGAGCGCTTCTTCATACTCCTTAGCATTTGAAAAATCGATACGCCCTCCCATCTGTACGATGGTGATTGATCCGGTTACTTCAACACTGATATCTTTCATCGGCTGTACAGTATAGTCGCTTCAGGAGTTTTATTTTAATCCATGTGAAACGATGGGCAGTCCAATGTCTGAAAAGCTCTCTTATCAGTTCATACGAAAAAGCGGTTCCATCCCGGAAAATGAGTGGTATACTATCTTCCGAAGTCAGGGCAGCCTGATGTCAATATCCCACACCCCTGGCTTGGTGCAATGAACTCGTTTATCTGATCTTTATTCCTTATCAGATATCTCCTGGCTTTTCTTTCTCCATGATTCCGGCGGGATTCGGATCTCAAACCGTGCTCCCCTTCCAAATTCGCCATTTTCACATATCCGGATATCTGTAACAAGCAGGATCTCCCGAGCAAGTGTCAGGCCAAGACCGGTATTCTTTCCATATCCCTGCTTAAATATACGCTCTTTCTCATCAGGATTCACTCCCGGACCGTCGTCTTCTATGATGAGTGCCAGTGATCCATCGTCCTGTTCTATGGATTGAATGCGTATCCGGGAAATTCCGGTGGCATGACGCATGGCATTCTCTAACAGATTGTATATGACCTTCACCGAGAGCGGGTCAGCAAAAATATCTGCAGGAACGAGATTGATAGTCAGATCAATACGATCATGCTGAATATCCTCAACTGCCCGCATGACCAGCCGCTCACAATCCTGCCATACTGGTTCATGAAGTCCGATACTCTGGTATTCCCGGGAGAAATGAAGGTGCCGGGTAATTTTCTCAATGATGTCAATGCAGACAGCAAGGATCTCCTTTCGCCTCTGTTCATCACGTTCATACTCCAAAATTTCCAGGTACCCTGAAACGGCCATGATAAGATTGCTGATATCATGCCTCGTGAGGTGTGTAAGAAGGGATATCTTTTCATTGGCAAGTTTGAGTGCTTTTTCTGCATTCTTCCGTTCGGTTATGTCATGAATGATAAGAATAAGTCCGGCTGGCCCCCGGTCAGGATCAGTGACCAGTGATCCTGATACACTCACCGTTTTTCTGGGATCAGAGTCCGGAGTCAGTTCATAATCAGAGACCATACCCTTCTGCACGATATCGTTTCGGATCGTAGAAAAAAGCGGTTCTGGTAGAGGGGGGCCGGTGAATGTTCCTGGATTTGTCGGATATGATCCGGCGAGGAGTTTTTTAGCAGAACTGTTGGTGGTAATTACCCGCCCGTCCATATCGGTGAGGATAAGTCCGTCCGGCATGGTCTGAATAATATTTGTCGCAACTGTTTCAGGGGTTAGAATGAACAGTCCATACTTCAGAATTGCATAGGTGATTGCCATCGAAAAGAGAACAATGCCGATGAACACCAGGTTTGGTGCAAATATTCCGAAGAGTGGCAGTATGACAACTGACTGCGAGCCAAATCCTAACAGAATGAGAAGTCCGATGCTGACCGAGCTTGACTGGCGCTTGAAGGTATCATTCCCTGCCGATCTTCGTGCCTGTAATCCGACGTAGATTGCCCAGAAGAGAACGGCGAGAAAATAGACGGTGGCAGCGGTATAGATTGGGTCACCGATTGCGGGGGTGTAATAATACCTGAAACCGGGTGAATATCCGACGGTAAAGATATGATCAGTGAAACAATTCACGCCTGCCAGAAATAGTGCCGGGATATAGAGGAGCATGAGAAGATATAACCGGTTCTCCCGTCGTGCAATTGGATGATCCGCAAAACAGAGGATGAAATGAATGCACATCACA
>CAYWHV010000030.1:0-13751 GCA_964458045.1 uncultured Methanospirillum sp. | reverse complement strand
CGGTACGGGAATGCCAAGGATGTGGAAAGCCTGGTTGACCGGGTAGAGCGGCGGCTAAATACTCCGTCTCAGATTGAGGGATTCTTCTTTACCCATGACACGTCGGATATCTCTGCCGGCCCCCTGGAGACGATGTATACCCAGCTTCAGTCGATGCTGGACAAGCTTGACTGTGAACTCTCCCTTGCAAAACGGATTCGGGCTGTAGATGAGCATGATGTTGCAGAACGTGTTCTTAAAACACATTTTATCCGTGATCTGCAGGGAAACCTGACTGCCTTTTCAAAACAGAAATTCCGGTGCACCAAGTGCAACACCAGTTACCGCCGGATGCCTCTTGCCGGAAAATGCAAATGCGGAGGAAATGTAATCCCAACCGTGCATGAAGGGTCGGTGAAAAAATACCTGCAGATGTCCAGGCAGATATGCGAGGAGTACGATATTTCTGAATATACCCGTCAGCGGATTGAAGTAATAGACATGAATATTGAGTCCACATTCGGAGAAGAAAAGGTTGAACAGATGGGCCTTGCAGATTTCATGTAGTACTGCCCTCTTCGAACCGGTAATTTCCTTTTGGAACCCGCATCACAAACCGTGCCCCCGTTCCGAACTCCCCGGTCTCGGTTATGGAAATCCCGGTGATTGCAAGGATCTCCCTGACCAGAATAAGTCCAATTCCTGCTTTTCCTTCAAGGTTCAGGGATAATATCTGCTCCTTGTATTCCGGAGGAATTCCGGTTCCGTTGTCTTCGTACATGAGCAGAAGGTCATCCCCATCCTGTTCTATCCTGATTCCGACTGTTGTTACGTGGCCCCCATGAATTGCAGAGTTCTCAACAAGGTGCATAAACACCTTTTCAAGGAAGGGGTCAGCATAGATAAAGACCCCTTTTGCAGACAACTCTTTCGCAATTCCCCCCATGCTCAGGTGAGAGACCGCATAAATGAATACTTCCTCAACATTCTGCCAGACTGCCGGTTTTAATCCCAGGTCCTGGTAATTCTTCATAAAAAGGACGAGACGATCAATGGACCGTACTGCACTCCGGCTCCGTTCAAGGTACTTTTCAGCATCAGAATTTCTGACGATATCAGCGGCGAAGTCAAGGTACCCCCGGAGAATGAAGAGCTGATTATTCATCGTGGTCCGGGTGAGATAATTGAAGAGATTTAATTTTTCTGTCGCTTTCCTGATTGCATTATCACTTCGCAGCCGTTCAGATATATCCCTGATAGCAGCGACAATCCATATCTTCCCTTTCCATTCAAAGACCCTGCCAATAATCTCTACCGGGAACCTGATCCCTGATCTCTTCTGATGGTACCGCAGGGGAATCGCAAATGTTCCGGTCCGGGCTTCGGAGAAAAATGATCTGGTTATTTCAGGTTCTGCAGATAATTGCGAGATTCTCATCCCGATAAGTTCACTCTTCTGGTATCCGTACATCTCGGCAGCAAAGAGGTTTGCCTCAAGTATCTCTTCGGTGCGTTGATCGATGAGAAAAATCGCCTCTTTTCCAAGTTCAAAGAGGTTATAGTATTTCTCATGACTTTTCTGGAGCTCTTCCCGTGCTGCCTTTTGCTCGGTAATGTCAAATGCAAGCCCGATAACCCCGGTGACTACACCTTTTCCATCAGTGATGGGCACCTTTCTCACGGTGAGCGGGATGTTCTCTCCGGATTTTTCTGGAATGGTATCCTCCGGGATGAAGAGTGGCTTTCCTGATGCAACCACGGATGTATCCTGCTCCTGGTATCTGGCTGCGAAGTCATGTGGAAACAGGTCATAATCGGTCTTTCCTTTCATCTCCTCCCTGGTCAGACCAATCGTATCACACAAGGTCTGGCTGGCATACTGGTATGCCCCCTTCCTGTCTTTCAAAAATGCATATCCGGGAAGTGCATCAAGAAGGGTCATCATCATCTTTTCGGATCTTCTCCGAACCAGCATAATGGAAAGGAGGGTAATGAGGGCCGCAGACAGGATGATGATGGCGAGTAAGGCCACCATGATGATTTCATAATACTGCTCCAGTATCGCCGGTGGCTTATTGAGGAGGATGCTCCCCGCAGGAATACGCTCTTCAGGAACATGAAACCGCTCAAGTGCAGCATAATCAAAAATATACTGAGTTGCATCTGTTCCAACAACTGGTATCTCTGAAGCATTTTTACCGGAAAGGATCTCCAGGGCCATCTGACCTGCGATAAATCCCTGCCTGTATCCGGAAAGAATGCTTCCGCCCACGGTTCCCCGTCCGGTATTGAAATCATACAGGTTGAAAACCGGGACCGGGCTTGTTGCTGACACTTTCTCCGCAAACTGGCCAATTTCAACGATTGTTCCGGTATTATCAACGGACCAGGAACCAATCAGGACAACCGTTCCTGGATTCAGGTTCTGAACTTCCTGATATACTTCTCCGGTTGTCACATCACCGATATATGAAAAAGTTGCCCTGTTCTGGTACTTCCTGCTGGCGTTCCTGATGGTATCTGCAATTCCAATTCCGGATTCTGTGTATTCACAGAGTATCAGGATATGGGTTGTGTCAGGAAAGAGCTGAAAGATACTGTCAATGGTCTCTTCAGGGTTGATTGTTTCAATAACACCGGTTGTTTCCGGGTATGTGTCTGGCCGTATCTCCTCATATCCATTCAGCGCGGTGAAGATTATGGGGGCTTTTGAAAAAATTTCTGTGCGGTGCCTCAGTGCAAAGTTGAGGGCGGCATCATCGGTGGTGATGAGGAGAGCCACCGGCTGGTCTTTGTATCGGTACCTGAGCAGGTCCTCCACGAGTTTCAGGTTCTCTTCAGAGGGGTAGTTCTTCCAGTTCAGGTATTCAAATGAGATGGAACTGTTCGCCGGCAGTTCCCCCAGTCCTGCCAGGATACCCTCGGATACATTTGCAGTCCAGGTCAGGGTCGGGTTATATGAATGCAGGACCAGGATGAATTGCCCGGTATCCTGGCTCGCTGCAGCTAAACTGGGTGTCGAAATGAGAAAAACCATGACCAGCAGTGCTACGAGATGGAGTGGTGCATGGATGGTGGGGGGTTTTTCCATTCTCTTGAACCTATTATGTATGGATTAAAGTAAGTATCGATCTGAATGGCAGACGAGTGACATTTATATGCTTTTCTGTTTCGGCTGGATGCAGGGAGGCTGAACAGAAAATATACAAATAGGATCCTGACTAACCTAAGTATGTCAGCTTGGTGTGGATCTCTTCCATACCATCTCTTCTTCTTATTGTGCGGGGATAGCCAAGTGGTCAAAGGCGAACGCCTCAAGAGCGTTTCTCGTAGGAGTTCAAGGGTTCGACTCCCTTTCCCCGCATCAGGACAATGTGTTCGACTCTCTCTGAAATTTTCGCTTCACTGGTATGGTAGATAATGGCTTTGATTAATTACTGAGTATTTTATTTCCCTTGTTCTGTATCTATGACTGTGTACTTTGTTGACTCTTTATAAGTACAAAGATCTGTAACCTTCTCTTTTCCGATCATTTCTTCGGCATCTTTTAGTGTAACTGATCCGATCTCCATAAAAACGTCCGGGTATAATCGTTTAAATGTTTCAAGATTGAGTTGACGGACTCTCCGTATTGAGCTTTGAAGAACATAATTTCCCTGCTGTTTTGTCCCTGATTTTAGAGCCGCATCGAGTAATTCGTCTTTCTTAGCTTTGAGATCCTTCAGTTTTACTGTAAGGTCAGATATCTCCTGGGTGAGTTGAAAGATCTGTTTCAGGGATGTTTGAGGTTCACTATCCTGATAAAAAAGATCATTATTGATTGTTTTTTGGGCATCCTCATTATCATGAGAGAGCAGCTGGGATGCACTGGTGAAGGTTTTTTCTGTGTATTCATAATTTGCCGTTATTTCTCCAGGCTGAAGACAATTATCACATGATCCGCAATTATTCCCTGGGTAATCCTCTCCAAAATAGTTTAACATTAATTTTCGTCGGCATGAGGAAGATTCACAATATTGGATCATATCCTGTAGTTTTGACAATGCAATTTCAGCCTGGTGTTCATTAAATCCGTCTCTTTCAAGCAGGTACCGGATTTTGAAGATATCTCCCCTGCTATAAAAGAGTATACATTCACTTGGCTGCCCATCCCGACCTGCACGACCGGTTTCCTGATAATAAGATTCTATTGTTTTTGGCAGGTCATAATGAATGACATACCTGACATTTGGTTTGTCTATCCCCATTCCAAAGGCGATTGTTGCACAGATGATTGGTACCGCACCATGAACAAATGCATCCTGTGTTTTCCTGCGTATCTCACTTGAAAGGCCGGCATGATAGGGAAGGGCGTTAAATCCATTTTTTTGAAGAGTGGAAGCAATTTTTTCAGTATCTTTTTTGCTCAAACAATATATAATCCCTGAATCATTCCGATGTTGCCCTACAAAGTTTAGGAGTACTTTTTGTGAATCTTTCTTTGGGAGCACGTTATAATGAAGATTGGAGCGGTTAAAACTACTAATAAATACTCGAGGGTTTGACAATCCAAGTTGAATATTTATGTCTTTTCTGATCTCTGGTATGGCAGTTGCGGTTAATGCGACAACCGGAACATGAGGGAAGTGCAGTTTTAGGGCGGACAAATGCCGGTATTCTGGTCTGAAATGATGACCCCATTCAGAGATGCAATGAGCTTCATCAATGGCAATAAGAGTTACTGGCAACTCTTTCAGAGATTCAAGAAACATTGGTTGCATACATTTTTCAGGAGATATAAACAGCAGTCTGACATTATTATTTTTCAAATCAATCCCTGTTTTTTCCCTGGCGCTACGAACAAGTGAACTATTGTACGAAGTTGCCGGTATCCCTCGTGCATTCAGATCATCAACCTGATCTTTCATGAGTGATATCAGGGGAGATATGACAATTGTCAGACCGCCCAGGTAGACGGCAGGCAACTGATAACAGAGAGATTTTCCACTTCCTGTCGCCATTATTGCTACTGTATCATGACCACTCAGAAGAGATTCGATGATTTCTTTCTGAAGAGGTAAAAATGTATGAAAACCCCAGTATTTTTCAAGCAGTTCAATTAGTTCTTTCATTTTTTCCCTTATTGTTTCCAGAATTTTCAGTATTGTCGTTCATTCACTCGAAAATGGAAATCTTATCATTAAGCCTACTGAAAACATAATAAATGGATCTTTTTTCAGTTTGTTCTCTCACATTCGTTGGTAGAGTTTGTCAGAATAGAATTCTCCCTTGAATGAGTGATTGAATCATGAGAATGAATTTACTCCCGTTCTTCTGATCCCTGATCGTAATCGTATTTGGCACCGGCAGATTAGCAGCAGGTGCAATAATCTCAAAATCCCTATCTGCAGTCAGAATGCCCTATGAATTTTGTAAAACCGCCGTTCCAGCGATTAATATGTCAAATCCATTTACCATGTGACCAGATAACCTAAGGCGACTTGCGAGATCACGTGAACACATTGCAGGCGGTGATCATAGAGAATGATCTCAATTTCATCAAACAGGTGCCTGAAAAAATCCAATTCACGTCTTAATCGCAGTCGTTTCAGCCGGTCATTATCTCATGACACCTTATTACCGGGACTGTGATGTCGTGTTCATCTGAAATAATATCCTTCAATTGAGGATTCCATGATTAGTCAATTAGAAACGAAGTGTCCAGAAATATCACATTCGTTACCTCCCTGACTGATGAATTGATCCATTGTGTTTGATCATCAAAAAAGGAATATTAGGAATCCTCCGGATATGTCACATTTAGTATATAGAACTCATATGCATTGACTCCATCCGGGTTCTGAAGAGCATAATCAAGATCCATAGACATCCTGAAGAGCCCGTCCGGCCGGTTATCAGGTGCACCCCAACTGTTCAGAACTAACCAATATCGGTCAGCAGGGTCTGTATCATCATATCCAAGGATGAGCATTACATGTCCCCCATCATTGTGGGTTGCACCGGGTGTCTGGTATGGGGTAAACGTGTCATATCTGCTCTGGTTTGTCCAAAATGTCATCATCTGGTTCCAGTCATCAGGAGTGTATATCATAAGAACGGCCTTTTCAGAATGAAGAGCTGCTTTAATTGCATTGATTGCAGATTCGTTGCTGATTAAGCGGTCTTCGTACTGTGCGTTTGTGCTGATCATCAGAGCAGATACCTGGTCAAGGGGATAATATGGGACCGTGGAGATATCAGAAGCATTCATCACGGTTGACTCCCCTTGCTCGCACATACTTCTGCTATCCACAAATGAAGCATTGGTGTTACTCCAGGGAATAACCTGTTTTGTGGTGTTATAAAAGTCCGCAAACCAGACTGGCGATCCCCCGCAGCATGCCCATATGCCAGTACCATTGTGATACGATGATGCAAAATACTGAACAGATAACCGGTCGGTGATGTTCTGTTTGTATGCGAGATCCAGCTGAAGGGCACCTGTACTTGCCCAGACCCAGCAGTTACCACAGTGTTCTTCACTCCCTCCTGTCTGGTCCCATTCTGAAGAGATATAGACGAACCTGTCAAGATGGCTGAAGGATCCGGGCGGTATCTGTGTCAAATCTTCAGGTACCTTGAATCGCGGCAGGTTTAGGTTCGCCTCCTGCATGGCGAGAACCAGATCAGACTGCAGACTCATAATGGCTGCGTTCATGTCATCTGATGAAGTATTCTGTTCAGTATCAATAATATCCCCAATCATATTCAGGTCAGAGAGATCATACCCACTGATGTCCATTGCCCTCCCGATATCACGGGGGTCAAGATCCCGAAATGCAGAGAGGTTCTCCGGATCAATATCCTGCAGACTAATCCCGTCAACTGATATATCCGGAAATATTCCACAATTTGCACAAGCTGCCCCGGTCGATACGGGTATCAATACAAGTATCAGAATGCTTACAATAATACAAACTACCGAACGGGATCCGATTATGAGTTCCATCATTATTCCTCTGTTTTAAAGGCATATAAGGGATATCTGTGATTATGTATAAAAAAAGGATCATCATTTTAGACAATGGGAGGGTTTTATGAGAAATGGGTAAATTTTTCCTCCATTGTCGCTTTATTTCAGCTTAAATCCACTCATATGACCAATGAACCGTACGTATTCCCAATAGGGATGTATCACTCTGGAAACCTATTTCTCTCAAAGATAGAATGTACAGGAGTATGATTTCTGATATCGTCATGGCAAACCGGCCTGTTCTCATCGTCTTCCTCCTCATTCTCGGAGGAACTCTTGCAGGATCAGTGACCGGAGCACAGACCGGATATCAGACATGGTCTCCGGTGTATCTTGAGAAGATCGCCGAGTTCGAGGGCGGTACGCTCTACACTGCAGGAGAGATACCGGTTGTTGTCCTGACCGGGAGTTTTTGGCAGATGGGGCGGCAATACGGCGAACTGCTCAGACCATGGCTCGAATCATTCCGTCAGAAAGCCCTTTTTACATACTCCCCAGAAGAAGGGGGAGAATCCTGGGACCAGGAGAGATCGTTTGCTGAGGGGAATTATGACCAATATCCTGATAAGATACACTCATTTTTTGAAGGAATGGCCGAACGGTCCACCATTCCCCTTCAGGATCTGATCCTTCTTGATCAGTATGTCTTATTATCAATTCCTCCGGAAGAGGGATGGTGTTCGCAACTGGCTGTATGGGGGGAGTATACCCCTTCCGGTTCACTCGTATTCGGGAAGAATGAAGATTACTATGCATACTTCAAAGAATTTGATGATAGCATTGTAGTGACGATCTTTCGTCCCGACGACGGGAGCATCCCGGTGGCGACCATAGGGAATGCCGGAGAGATATCAACGATGAATGCCCTGAACCAGAACGGGCTGGTGATTGCGATGAACTCGGCTCCATCCGTATATGATAGCAATATACCCAGAACAGACGGGATTATGCCGTTCATGCAGTTTCTCCTCCTCCTCTTCGATTCACCAGATCTGGCATCGTTTGATCAGAATATACGGCAGTACATCCCGGCATTCCCTTACATCCTGAATATGGCGGATGTGCATGAAGCTGTCTCCTACGAGACTTCAGTCAACACCACGATCCGAA
Source organism: uncultured Methanospirillum sp. (assembly GCA_964458045.1). Classification (GTDB taxonomy): domain Archaea; phylum Halobacteriota; class Methanomicrobia; order Methanomicrobiales; family Methanospirillaceae; genus Methanospirillum. The sequence continues at coordinate 5,650 of CAYWHV010000030.1, read as the reverse complement.
GGGTCTCCGAACAGGGATTCATCGCAGGAACGAACCATTTCATCGATCCTTCATGGGATTATGACCGTAAAACCGATGAGACTCTTGAGTCTGTTGAACGGTACGATAACCTGATCGAGCTCGGTGAGGAGATGAAAGGAAGAATCGATCCCGGGATGATGATGCATATGCTGGATATCAGAACCGAACAGGGTGGGGTGACAAATCCCGATACGATCTACCAGTTTATTGCAGAACCGGCCAATAAGACAATATGGATAAAAATCCCCGGGTACCAGGACTGGACAGGTATAAACCTCACCTCCCTCTTCGGGGAATATTCTTCTCCTTGAAAGGCTATATCGTCCTTTTTTCGGCAAAATTTTTTAACAGGAGATAACAAAGCTCCAATATTTCCAAAGAGAATGAATGGATACCTTATATGAGTGAAAATTATTTCTGAATGCCGAAAAAATCTGCTGATCCACCAGGTGAAACAAAATTAACACGATTATGATCTTAAATGATTTCCAACAATGAAACAACCCTCCAGAATATTGATGCTTTGAGAATCGAGCATCTCAGTTCACTTCCCGAATTTCAGGACTTATTTTTGGAACTGCAGATTCCCCATGCTCATATCGTGGAACTCTTATATAATGGGGCCTGTATCGGCTATGGCATCATAAAAGGAAGAGTAATCCTTGAATTTTATGTGTTGAGCAGTTTTCAGTCCGAGATCTGCAGGCATTTCTCCGAGATTATTAAAATCTGTGATGTTGATACAATCCTGGTACAATCATTTGACCGGGTTTTGATGGCCTGCTGCTCCCGGTTGTATTTCTATCGTGAAATTGGTCTCCTCTATCGTGATTTTACTCAAATAAAATCACCAAAACCCCCGGAGCTCTCATTCAGGCCGGCAGTCCTGAGGGATCTTCCTTTTCTCCTGATGCAGGAGGATGAAGTTTTTGAACCTAAGGATATGCTCTCAGGTTCAATTGAAAAAGGCGAGATCATCCTCTGCCTGAACGGTGAGAAGATTGTCGGGTGTGGATTTCTCACCCGGATTCACCCACGATGGGAGTATCATGATATCGGTGTCTTTGTCGTTCCAGAATTCCGGATGCAAGGGTTTGGCACCCTAATCATCTCGTATTTGATAGATATCTGCACAAATAACAATTGGATTCCTGTTTGTGGGTGTGGAATTGATAATTATGGTTCACAACGAACGCTGGAGAAATGTGGGTTTGTCAGCCGTCACCGTTTACTCAGTTTCGCCGTGACGAAATTTGGGCGATAACCGTTGCATAATACAGGAATAACTCTCATTACAGGATGGAAGGAACTGAGAGTTTCCTGATTTCTTTCTCTAAACCAATATAACATCGTGGTTCAGATTGTATTGAAAAATAAGTATGATAATTCGTTCATCTACAATTATCAACGAAAAATATCTGATTTTTATGGAGATTTGATCTCTCTTACTGTTACCTGAAAATAATCAAGGGTGTGGGAAGATATTTATTAAGCAGAATACCGATGTTAGAATATACAAACCCGGTGATTCAGGTGAAGATAATAAACGGACCAGAACTGAAAGAACTGAGTGATAAAAACGTCGCATATGTCTCCTATGTCGGGAATTATGTCGGACAACCAGAGGTCTTCAAGGGGCTCTTTGAAAAACTCTTTGGATGGGCGTTTCAAAATCAGGTGATTCGACCAGATACAGAGGCATTGTCTGCCTATTATGATGATCCTGCGGTATCTCAGCCGGAAGAGATGAAACTGGAGATCTGCATGACCATCCCTGATGATGTCGTGGTGGAAGGAGAGATCGGGAAAAAACTACTGCCCGGCGGTAAATACGTGGTAATGCGTGCAGAAATGAGTGGACCGGATGAATATGGTCCCGGATGGGAAAATGTGGTGCGATGGGGTTCTGATCATGCTCTTTCTATCGATCTCTCCAGGCCGAGTTACGAGATTTACCTGAACAATCCGGAAGAGCATCCGGAAAAGATCCATATCGTTGATATCTGCCTTGCAGTCCGGTAATTTCCATATTTCTGAAAGAAAGGGGGCATGAGGTATGCTCCCTGTCCCTTTTGTGTTTGGTCATTTTTCTGAATGCGGATTTTCATCGCCGTGAATCATTTTCCTGACATATTCTGGTGCAAATTCGTATACCGGGGCGATCAGTTCACTGAAATTCTTCTTCCCGACAAACAAGGGAGATGGTCCCAGTCGCCTGAGAACAGCTCCGGTTACTTCAGGTTCTGCAGTCGGATGCACTTTGAAATCGTCCAGAGAGGTTTTTAGATCGTAAAAACCGACAGGACTTAAAGGAACAGATTCAGATCCACTGGTATCAGTGAATTGTGGTTCTGGAACTGGTTCATCCTCTGGAGATCCCCGTTCCCTGCGAAGCTCTTCAAGGAGTTCCTCTTTTTCTTTTCCCCGCATTGCAAATATGAGAAACGGATCAGCATCAAAACGTTCTGCCAGGATGTAATACACGGCAGCGATATGTTTACAGGGATTTGCATAGTCAGGACAGTTACAATCGGTCTTGAGATCTTTTGCAGAACCAGGGAAGAGATGCACCCCTGCTGTCTCTACGATCTCTTCGATCTCATGGGGTATCTCTCCGGATAGGAGACTTGCTGCATGGAGAGCCTGATTGGCAATCTCAGCAATTACCTTCTTCCACTCTTTTTCATCCCACGTATTCAGACCAATACTGACCTGGTATGGCCGGGGCCGTGAGCCCTGAACCGATGCATGCACGATTCCATTTTTGATATCCAGGCTGGTCACCTGTCCTTTCCGTGCATAGGTTTTTCCTCGTGCAAGCCGGTTGTCCATTCCCATCCGGTTCAGGGCATCAAGGAACCGCTTTGACCACCACTGTTCCCCTATATCTCCCCGTTTACTCTTCACTTTGATGCCGTCTTTCACCGCCCGTGGAGAACTCTTCGGGAAATAGTAATACCCCATTTATGCACCTCCGATCAGTTCGCCCCGGAGACTGAACACATCACGCAGTTCATCAGTGGAGAGTGAGGTGATCCAGTCCTCACCGGTTCCGATAACACTGCCGGCAAGAGCCCGTTTCTTTTCAATCATGAGGTCTATCCGTTCCTCAAGGGTTCCCGCACTGATGAGCAGATGTACGGCGACGTTCTTCTCCTGCCCGATTCGGTATGCCCGGTCTGTTGCCTGGTCCTCTACTGCCGGATTCCACCACCGGTCAATGTGGAAGACATGGCTTGCACGGGTGAGATTCAGCCCTACTCCACCTGCCTTCAGAGAGAGGAGAAAGAGCCGTGGGCCGGAGGGATGGGCAAAACGCTGCACCATCTCGTCTCTGGCTGAACGGGGGGTTTTCCCGTGAAGAAAGAGCACCTCTTCATGAAAGGTCTTTTTTATCAATTCAATAAGCCTTTGTCCAAATGTCGGGAACTGGGTAAAGAGAATGGCTGCGTCTCCGGCTGCAATTACGTCTTCAAGCAGGGAGAAGAGGAGCCCGATCTTTCCTGACCGGTCTTGTGTGAGTTTTCCATCATCAAGAAATGCATCCGGATGGTTACAGATCTGTTTCAGCCGGAGGAGAGCAGAGAGGATCATACCCCTTCTGGCAATTCCTTCCGCATCTTCCACTTCGGTGAGCATTCCTTCAACAACCGCCTGGTACAGGGTTGCCTGTTCGGGAGTGAGGGTACAGTACCGCTTCATCACGTTCTTTTCCGGAAGATCCGCGATGATGGACCGGTCGGTTTTCACCCTCCTCAGGATAAACGGACGAACAAGGGACTGTAACCGTTCAGATGCCTCTGTATCATGATACTTCTCAATCGGGATGCTGTATGCCCGTTCAAAGGCTTTCTCACCTCCAAGATATCCGGCGTTCAAAAATTCCATTATCGACCAGAGTTCAGAGAGCCGGTTTTCAACCGGTGTTCCGGTCAGGGCAATCTTCCGATCTCCGGAAAGGGCTCGGACCGCCTTTGCCTGTCTGGTTGATGAGTTCTTGATATTCTGTGCTTCATCAAGCACGATGAGATCCCAAGGGTTTCTGCACATCAAGTCCTGGTCACGTGCAATGACCTGGTATGTGGAGAGTACGAGATCGTGCCTGAAAGCAGCGTCTTCAAACTTCTCATCGTCTGCACGGGCTGTTCCATGATGAATGTATACAGAAAGACCTGGTGCAAACCGAGCCAGTTCACGCTGCCAGTTCCCAATCAGGGACATCGGACAGATAAGCAGGTTTCGGTCAAGGAATCCCTTCTCTTTGCCGGATAAAAGAAATGCGATGAGCTGAATTGTCTTCCCCAGCCCCATATCATCAGCAAGGCAGGCACCAAGACCATATCCGGTCATGAATGAGAGCCAGGTATGTCCGGTCTCCTGGTACGGGCGGAGTGTTCCCGTAAATCCTTTCGGGATCGCCTCATTTTTCATTCCTCCCTGCCCGACGTTCCCAAGAAGGGGGGCGAAGAATTCACGGGCTTTCTCATCTCCCGGAGCAATCTCCACTGTCAGCCCTTTTGTTTCCCCTCCGCTCAATCCAAGCCGGATTGCTTCCATGACCGATATCCTGCCCTCCGGATACTGTCTCTGAAAGGTATCAAGAGCATGTTTCAGTTCTGCCGGATTAAAGGCAGCCCATTTCCCCCCGACATGAACCAGGGGCATCTTGATGTCTACGAGTTTTTCAAATTCATCCGGAGAGAGGGTTACATCACCAATAGATATCTCCCAGTCAAATGAGAGAAGGGCATCTCTCGTGAAGAACCCTGATCCTTTCGGACTTTTCCCTTTTCTCTTTCCGGATTTCAGGGATAGCCTGATCCGGGGATTTTTAGAACTATCTTTCCACCATGCAGGAAGAAGAACCGATATTCCTGCCTGTTTAAGGACCGGCACTGCATCGGCCAGAAACTGGTGGACCATCCCTGATTCAAGGGTATTTCCTGCAGGAGCACGCCGCTTAAGAGATTCAAGGATTGGGGGAAATATCTGCCCTGCCTTAAAGAGGTCGGTAAGCATCTGCTCCTGGGGATTTTCAAATCGGTGGTGCAGGTAGGTGATGGTCTTTGTTTTTTTCTTCCAGATCTCTTCTGCCGGAATGACCAGTGATGGATCATCACTTGCCTGAAGAAGATATTCAAGCCTGAATTCGGTGTCAGCTTCAGAAGGTTCCAGAAGCCTGATGCCAGTGAAGAATGGTCGGCTTTTCGCTTCCTGATCAAGGACAGAAAGCCATTTTTTCAGGTCACTGGAAGCTGCAGGTGGAGCGAGTTTATTATCGGCCGAATCAGGTCCAATCTCACCCCAGAGTGCCATCAGGAACCGGGCAGCCGGGTTTGACCCGGATCTGGCACGGCCATGCAGGGCAAGAGGATGATGCTGGCATGCTTCCCGGATTATCGCCGTTATGCAGGAGTTGATGAAGGTCTTCACTACCTGGCTGGGACTCTGATTCAGATCCTGGAATGAATAGCAGATTCCTGGCATTGCATCGGAGAGTTGTTCTTTTCGTGCCTGTTCTTCCGGGGGAAACACTGCCTCCCATTGCCCAAGGCCCAACTGTTCATCTTTCGGTGACGGAATAAAGAGTTGCCGTGAGATACATTCCAGAGCGAACCAGAATGCATAC
>CAYWHV010000029.1:0-14195 GCA_964458045.1 uncultured Methanospirillum sp. | reverse complement strand
TGAATGTGACGATACGACCGAATGAGATGAAGCTGATTCCAAAGGTTATGCTGAAGGCAGCCTCATAATTTCTCTTTTTTTCCGGCGCATACACACTGACCGAATGAGATGCACCCGTCTCCGAGTGGCATGTCATGGTTTATGCACAATTTATAGCCGCTATTGTGCACCGTCTCCCGAATGGTCTCCCTGATCATTTCGTTGTATGCAACACCCCCTGATAATGCAATGGTCTGCAGTCCTGCACTTGCAGCAGCATTACAGGCAATAACTCCTATCCCTCGTGCCAGGTTGAACTGGATTGACGCAGCGATCTGCTGGATAGTTCGGGGATCTTCCGGGTGTGTCATATACCGATCTCTTGCATTTTTCAGAAGAGATGGTGTATCAAGTACCTCTGCCTGCCCGATTCTGGTGATCGGGATCTTCCATACCTCCGGAGATGCCCCGTAGGCGGCAGACTCAAGCTTCATTGCAGGTTCCCCGTCGTATGTCTTTTTTCTGCAAATCCCCAGAAGTGCAGCTGCCGCATCCAGTACCCTGCCTGTGCTAGAGGTGACAGCAGTATTAAACCGCTTTGTGACTTGTTTTTCCAAAATGGAAAGATCCTGTTCGCTCCATCCCCGTGACAGGAGTAACTGGCGGGTCGTATCATCAGGAAGGATGCCATAGAGCATCCGTTCAGGCCAGATGGTAGCAAGATCCCCTCCTGGCATCAGCACCGGCATGAGGTGGCCAACTCTGGAATAGTATGGAGCAGAACCCTGGAATATCTCACCGCCCCAGATGGTCCCGTCTGAACCATATCCCACCCCGTCAATGGCGATCCCGATACATTCCTCCTGGCATGCTGCAGCAATGTGAGCTTCATGGTGCTGGACCGGAACGAGGAGAGCCCCTGTTTCCTCACTCAGTTCTTTTGCATACCTGGTAGACAGGAACTGCGGGTGGAGATCATGAGCGATGATTTGGATATCCGGCTGCATCAGATTACGGAGGCAGGCCGTTGTCTCTTTCAGGTATGCATAGGTCCCCGGGTTTCTGACATTGCCGATATGGGGTGAGGTTATACAGAACCCCTGTGTATAGAGGGTTATAGTGGCGTTTAGTTCTGGGCCGGTTCCAAGGATGGCGGTATCACCAAGATCAATCTTCGTTCTCTTCGGTGCATACCCCCGTGACAGGCGGATGATAGTTCCTTTTCTGATAACCGAGTCATCACACCGGTTGATGATATCACGGGTATGGGTGAGATAATAATCGGTAATTCCTGAAAGTTGATTGACTGCATCAGAGAGCGTGGTTATCATCGGATACCCAGGGGCATTTGCACTGGTCATAATAAGAAAAGGTGCCGAAAGATGGGAGAAGAGGAGATGATGCAGGCCAGTGTAAGGAACCATGCAGCCGAGGGTGTGAAGATTACTGATATGATCCAATGCATTGGGATTTCTTTTATCGAGAATTACAATGGGTGAAATCTCACTCTGGAGGAGCTTTTCCTCATCGGGGGATATGGATGTATTATCCAGAATCCATTCTTTTCTGGCCATGATGGCAAAGGGCTGTTCAGTTCTGCCAAGGCGCTCTTTTAATGTCCTCGCCATATCCCCGATACATGCGATATGAAACCCGCCGATTCCACGGACAGCAATAATGTTTCCCTGATCAAGGAGTTCTGCAGTTTTCTTGATTGGATTGTCTTCCTTGATCACAGCACCGGTACCTGAATGAAGAACGAGTTCAGGTCCGCACACCTGACAGGCTATCGTCTGTGCATGATGCCTGCGGCACGTGGGATCTGAATACTCTCCTGAACAATCCGCACAGGGAGGGAATGCATCCATTGCCGTTCTCTCCCGGTCATATGGCAGGGTTTTGATGATTGAATACCTGGGGCCACAGTTTACGCAGGATGTCGCGAAATATCCTTCATATCTGCCTTTCGGAGTAGAGATATCTCTGATGCAGTCAGGGCAGGTAGCAATATCCGGTGGTATAAGGCCGGTCCTGATACCATCATGACTTTTTAATATGTGGAATGAGTCGGGAGAATTTCCTGACAGCGGGTGCACTTCAAAGGAGTCTATGATGGAGAGTGGCGGACCTTTTCTCAGGTCATGGAGAAAATCGTCAAAATGATCCCCCCATGCATCTATCTGTACTTCTGATCCGGTGTTACAGACTGACCCATGGATTCCATGCGCAATTGCCCGGGCATAAACAAATGGTCGGAAACCAACGCCCTGAACAATTCCCCTGATAATGATATGACCCTGTTTTGGCATTTTTGTACAAGTAACCTTTAATTTTTTATCCAACGTTATTATAATAGGGTTTTGAATTGACGGGTCATGTGCGGATTGTGAATGATCCGGTAGAACTGGTTCCCCTTTTCGTGGTATTTAATAATACTCATTATAAGAAAATTCTCGAACTCCTGAATAAGAACTGGATGACCCGTACGGAGCTGGGTGATGTAGTCGGAACGGATTACGTCAGGGATGGGCTGCTTCTGCTTCGGAAAGGAAATCTGATCGAGGAGAAATGGAGAATGCCTGAACCAGGTAAGAAGCCGGAGAAGGAATACAGGGCGAATTATAGTAAGGTCCGTGCGAACTTTCAGTGTAATTTTTCAGATCTCGGGGATCTCCTTGCAATTGCATTTACGAACGGAGATGATCTCAGAATGAAAGGCGATAGCGTAGAAGCTGAATTGTTACGAGGAAATTGCTCAATAAGTGATATTGCGAGAAAATTCGGAGTCTCACCTGTGTTCATAAAAGGAATCGCTAAGAGAATTCCACATCTGGATGTAAAAGGTCAGGGTCTGGTCGTTTTGGATGAATGAGAATGATCCAGGATACACCATCCTAAAAAACAAACGCGATGTGACCAGGTTTCAGATACTGGTTGATATTGCAGCGCATCAACCTGCAATACGGCAGCAGGAGATTGCGGCAGGTCTTGGGGTTACTCCCCAGGCAATTTCGGATTATGTCAGGGAACTGACTGAAGAAGGAATGCTTAAGGCACCGGGCCGGGGCAGGTATGAGGTTACCAGGGAAGGTGTTGAATGGATCCTGCACCATGCAGAAGTTCTTGAAATTTATGCACGGCATATCCGAAACGACGTCATTAAACAGGTTTCAGTCTGGACGGCTATTGCGTCGGAGGATCTCAAGAGCGGTGATCCTGTCGGGGTATATATGAAAAATGGTCTCCTCTATGCTTCTAAGCAACCCCAGTCAGCAAATGGCCTGTCTGTATCAGATACTCCGAAAGGTGAAGATGCAGGGGTTTCAGGACTTGAAGGAATCATTACCCATCGGGAGGCAACCGTTCTTGTGTGCAAGGTCCCCCGTGTGGAACGGGGGGGTTCCCGGAAGGTCAGGTTGGATCTTCTGAAGGATGTTATCAGCAGGGTGACTGTGGTGGCCTGTGTCGGCCTTGAGGCATGGGTCTCCCTGAAAAAAATTGACCGTGTTCCTGATCTCTATTTCGGTTCGCGTGAAGGATCGGTTGAGGCAGCCCTGCATGGTATCCCGTGTGCCATTGTGATTGTAGATGAATTTTTCACAGATTTTCTCAAGCAGCTCGAGCAGGCGGATCTTAGTTATGAGATCCATGACCTGGTGTCTTCATGAAGGCGATAATTCAGCCGACGAAGAAATATTACCGGGTTTTATACATCGATACGCATCACATCCGGATAACCGGGATGCTTGAGCTGGTGGATACCCCCAAAGGCATCAGACCGGTGAAATACCGGATTCGGCATACGAAAAGCGGTGGATATCGGAACACTCCCAGTAAGGATCTGATCACCCATCTCCGGCGCTCACGTATCTACCTCACCGCGAGAGATAAACCATTCGAATCTTTTTTACAGGATCTTCAGATCCAGTTTTCGTATGTTGCAATCTGCAGGTTCTGCCTGATGGATGACCGGGTCACAGAACTGGACAAAAAAAATGCTGTGGGATTTGGTGATGCTGAACAGATCTGTATGGATTGTGCCCGGAAGGAGCTGCGTAGGGAGCTGGTGCATATGGGCCGGCTTGGAAGGTCTGCCCTTGTCCACCTTGATGAACTTCTTGAAAAGTACCGGAGTGTAGACCGGGTACTGGCGACGATTGAACCTGACCGGCTGACGGTCAAGAATACGCTCTATGATCGCCTTGAAGCACATCCTGTGTTGGAGACCGCCAGAATTGAAGAGCTCCCGTTTCCCCGGGAATTCGTAACGGCATGTGGTATTGATTCTTTAATGCCGGTCCAGCAGCTGGCAGTGGAGGCTGGTCTGCTGTATGGAAAGGATCTCCTCGTGGTCTCTGCGACGGCCAGTGGGAAGACCTTTATCGGTGAGATGGCAGGACTGAAAAATTACCTTGAAAAGAGGGGGCGGGTTTTATTTCTGGTTCCTCTTGTCGCGCTGGCCTACCAGAAATATGAGCGTTTTTCACAAAAGTACGGACATCTCACCGATGTGTCGATAATTACCGGGGCCAGTAGAATCATGGTGAGAGATAACCGGAGGCCAGCAAACCGGAACAGAGATGCCGGGATTCTTGTCGCCACCTATGAGGGGATAGACCATCTAATGAGGCTTGGAGAGCCCCTTAGCAATATTGGCACCGTTATCATCGATGAAGTTCAGATGCTCGAAGACCGTGACCGGGGTCATCGTGTTGATGGGCTGATTGCACGTATGAAGCATTCATCTCCAAAGGCCCAGTTTTTATACCTGAGTGCAACCATCGGGCATCCAAAATTACTTGCCGGGAAGCTTGGCTGTAAGCTGGTCAGGTATCATGACCGCCCGGTCTCCCTCGAGCGGTACCTCATCTTTTCTGAACGAGAACAGAAGATTCCGACAGAACGCACCCTGGTTGCGGAGGAGTACAATATTGTGTCTGACAAGGGATATCATGGCCAGACCATCATCTTCACCAATTCCCGTGCCCGGTGTCATATTATCGCAGAGAAGATTGGGGATGGGGTTGCACCCTATCATGCCGGACTGACCCAGGCGGAACGTCGCCAGGTTGAGGAAAAGTTTGAGAAAGGGCAGCTTCGTGCCGTGGTTACAACGGCGGCTCTTGCAGCAGGTGTAGATTTTCCTGCATCCCAGGTCATTTTTGACTCCCTTGCCATGGGTATTGAATGGCTCACCGTTCAGGAGTTTTATCAGATGTCCGGAAGGGCTGGCCGTCCTGATTTTCATGATCTTGGGAAGGTGGTGATCCTTGCAGAGCCTGGTGGGAGTTATATCAGGGGTTCACGGCTTACTGAAGAAGAGGTTGCCATGGGTCTTTTAAAGGGGGAGATGGGAGAGGTTGCCCCCCAGTATACTCTTGAGCAGAGTTCTGAGCTCTATGTTGCGAATGCTGTCATCTGCAAAGGAGATGAAAGTTCCATTGAGAAGATCGAAGGATATCTTGTTGGTGAATCAGAACCGGTTGAAGAGCTCCTTTTAACCAAGAAGCTCATCTCAAGGGATAACGGACTTATTCGTCTGACTCCTCTGGCCAGGGTTATGGCTGAACATTTTATCGGTGTTGAGCGTTTATCCCGGATCATCCGGCTGGTCAATGAAATGAAAGACCCGCTTGATATCCTGGCGGATCTTGAATGCGCATCAGATGAAGAGGCTGCGAAGGAGAAGATTCGGAAAGAGAATGAGACCGGTGATAAACCCAGAAAAAAGAAAAAGCGTCGTGGCAGAAGAACAAAATAAAATGCACCCGCTTAAATCAATCTGAATCCATTTTTTAGAACAAGATCTTTTTTTCTCTTTTTTTCTGCTCGTTTCTTACGGTACAAAACTTTTCAATATTAGTTAAATTTATAAACGATGGAAGGTAACTTCTTACTACCCATGTGGATAAGACCCACTGGGGATGACTGAACGTATCAGTTAGGTAATTATTCCTAAAAATGACAGGATAATTATCCGCTGATATAAGATCAGCGATGCTGGTGATCAATCAGGTGATAAAATAATGACACTAGATAGTGGTGCAACTGCGTGGATACTTGCCTCTACCTGCCTGGTCATGCTCATGACTCCAGGGGTCGGGTTGTTCTACGGAGGACTCGTACGAAAGAAAAATGTCGTCTCAATGGTAGCACTGGCATTTCTCTGTTACGCTCTCGTGAGTGTTCAGTGGGTCTTTTGCGGATATTCTCTCGCATTTGGCTCTGATATAGGTGGATTTATCGGTGGCCTGGACTTTATCGGACTTTCCGGGGTCGGGGCGGAAGCGACAACTCTTCCCATACCGGACATCCTGTTTGCAGCATTCCAGATGGTATTTGCTGCATTGGCACTGGCAATCCTGACATCCGGCGTGGCAGAACGTATTCGTCTTTCGGCCTTCGTAATCTTCGGACTGCTCTGGACAACCCTGGTCTATGATCCGCTCGCTCACTGGGCCTGGGGTGGTGGCTGGGCTGCTTCGCTTGGAGCCCTGGACTTTGCCGGAGGGACTGTTGTCCACATCAGTTCAGGATTTGGTGCACTGGCCATTGCGCTGGTGATTGGAAAACGGATGGGTTTTGGAGAAAACTCAATAGAACCCCATAACATCCCGATGACACTGCTGGGTGCAGCATTGCTCTGGTTTGGATGGTTCGGGTTTAATGCCGGAAGTGCGATAGCAGCTGACGGTCTTGCTTCAAATGCCCTGATGGTTACCAACACCGCAGCGGCTGCCGGAGCCCTGACATGGCTGCTTGCAAGCAGTATCAAGGGGAAACCAAGTTCAGTCGGGATGGTGTCAGGTGCAATAGCAGGTCTGGTCGGTATCACGCCTGCAGCCGGATATGTTGATGTCCCGTCGTCACTTGTCATCGGTGGTGTAGCCGGTCTCATCTGTTATGGGGCACTTCTCTGGCGCCTGAAGAAAGGGTTTGATGAAAGTCTTGATGCATGGGCCATTCACGGAGTCGGTGGTCTGTGGGGTGCAATCGCAACGGGTATATTTGCAAGTGTAGGCCATACCGGTCTTCTTGCCGGCAATGTATATCAGTTTGGTATCAACACCATCGATGCACTGATCGCTGTCGGGTATGCCTTCGTGGTCACCTATGTTCTGGCACTGGTAATAGACAAGACAATCGGACTGCGTGTATCGGAAGATGAAGAATATGTCGGACTTGACATCTCCCAGCATGGAGAGCGGGCACGATCATAACCAAGGTGAATTATGAAACTGGTAAAAGCCATTATTAAACCCGAGCGACTGGATGCCGTCAAATCTGCCCTTGAAGAGGCCGGTTTTTTCGGTATGACTGTTACCGAGGTCCAGGGCCGGGGAGAACAGAAGGGCATCAGCCTTCAGTACCGTGGTGGAACAATTGAGGTTGACCTCATTCCCAAGGTAGAGGTGGAGATCCTGGTGTCTGCAGAGAAAGTTAGCCAGGTTATAGAAGCCGTTAAGAAGGGGGCATATACCGGTAAGATTGGTGATGGCAGAATCTTCGTCATCCCCATCGAAGAGTCCATAAAAATCAGAACCGGAGAGGTTATCAGGGAATAATAGAACCGAATATCACAGGTCCGGTCAGAAACCCCAAAATTCCCCTCCTTTATCGGTTAAATACAGGGATGAATGCTATCGGTTCCCTACTCTGAATAACAAATCCAACGGTCATAAATCGGATCTGCATCCGATTCAAAGATCTCCGTTTTTTTGCCATTGCTGCTGATCCATTCATTAATCTGAATAATCTCCGGTTCTGTTCCGGCGGTGAAAAGAACTCTTTCTGACGCTGTGCAGGCAGCAGCAATGATTTCTTGCCAAATATGGGCATTAAATGAATGAATTTCACCGATCATGAATCCACATACCAGGGATGCTGTTTTTTTCATGTACCGGTTTATCATCCGACCATCAATCCACATGGTTCGTTCAGGCATGAGTCGCCCGGCTATGATTCCCCGCACCAGGAGAGATTCGTCGTTATCATAGGCGACCGGATGCATTCCATGAGCCTGCATGACCATTGAACCAACACCGGTACCACAGCAACAGTCAAGACAGACGGTACCCGGTTCATTTCCTACCGTTTTCCGGAGGAGTGTTTCAATGCTTTGAATCCGGGCAGGATTGAGATCATCCGGTCCGGGGAGGACAGAATCACACATCTGGTTACTGTAATACTCCCTTATCGCATCGAGGACTGTTTCATTCTCCTCCTGATACATCTCCCATTCAAACTGCTCGAAAAGGTCAATAAGTGGGAGTGATGGTTCCCGGAACAGCGTTGTACACCCGGTCCATCCTTCTTCTCCATTGATTTTGGCAAAAAGAACGGGATTCTCATCTTCATCGACAAGAATTTTCCCGGTTTTTCCTGGGGAACCGGTCATGAGATCATCCATCTCCTGATATACCAGATCGGAAAATGTGGGTTCAACAAGAGAGATAGTTTCAAGCTCCAGCATATGTGCAATTTTCATATTTCAAGTCAGAACCTGTTAGAACTCTGAAAAAAAAGAACTATCGGTTTGAATTACCAAAGGGAAAAAAGGGTATTATTGATGAATCCTGTTCGTTCAGAGAAACTCTTTGCCGTTCATGTATGGCCGAAGCACCTTTGGAATCTCTACAGAGCCGTCTTTCTGCTGGTTATTTTCAAGAATTGCCCGCATGGCTCTTGAAGTTGCAATTGCGGTGGAATTCAGGGTATGAACAAACTGTTTTGACTCAAACTCCTCTTTGTCCCTGACCCTGATATTTAATCTGACTGCCTGGTATGTTGTGCAGTTTGAACACGAAACAACTTCGCGATATTCGTTTTCACGGGGCATCCATGCTTCAATATCATACTTCTTTGCTGCAACTGTTCCGATATCACCGGTGCAGATATTCACAAGCCGGTATGGGATCTCAAGTTTCTGGAATATCTCCTCGGCATTTTCACGAAGTTCTTCATGAATTCTCCATGAATCGTCCGGGAGGCAGTAGACGAACTGTTCTACCTTATGGAACTGGTGAACGCGGAAAAGGCCTTTTGTATCAAGACCATGAGATCCGATCTCCCGTCTGAAACAGGGCGACAAACCGGCAAGTTTGATGGGCAGATCTTTTTCTTCAAATATTTCATCCTGGTACATTGCTGCCATCGGGTGCTCACTGGTAGCAATCAGGTATGCATCATCGTCCTCAACTTTATACATGACCTTCTCAAAATCATCAAGGTCAGTGACTTCCTCGTATGATTTACGGTTAATCATGTACGGAGGGATGATCGGTGTATAACCTTTTTCCATTAAAATATCAAGGGAAAACCGCTGAAGGGCGAGATCAAGAAGCACCAGATTCCCTTTCAGAAAATAAAATCCTGCACCTGATGTCTTGGTTGCCCGTTCAAAATCAGCCCAGTCATTATCTGCAGCAAGTTGCCCATGGTTTTTTAGTTCGAAGTCAAAGGTCCGTGGAGTGCCACATCTCTTCACCTCGACATTCTGAGTATCATCAGTACCGACCGGAACGCTTTCATGGAGAATATTGGGGATACGCATGAGGTAATATCGTATCTTTGCTGAAATTTCCTCCATCTCTGCTTCATTTTCTTTTATACGCCCAGGAAGGCCTGCAGCTTCAGCGATGAATGCAGATGCATCTTCTCCGGCCTTTTTTGCGCGATTTATATCATATGAGATGGAATTTCGTCTTCGCCGTAATTCATTGGTCTGACCGATCAGCTCACGGTGCCGAACATCCTGCACTAACAGGTCGTCTATCCATGCTATCTTTTCGAGATCATTTCTCTTCTTCAGATCTTCTCGTATGATATCCGGATTTGCCCGGACGAATCGTATATCAAGCATTGAGGTACACCTGGATTCTGGGAATTGAACCTATAATAAGGATTGTCAGTACCATTGGTCTTCCACCTACATCACGATGATCACCAGTCAGCTGGGACAGGGAACCGGACTCCTGATGATAGTCCCTGACAATTCAGATATCGAAAAAAAAGTATCAGGCAGAACTCTTGGGGAGCTCAACCTTGGTTTTGATAATTTCAACACGGCGGACCGGGTGGAGTTCTTTCACTTTCTTAAAGAGTTCCTTTGCAAGATCGCCGTTGATGATGTTGTTCACAAAAACACCGAGTTCGTTCTCTTTGCCAAATGCCAGAACATCATCGGTAAGAATTCTTCTTATCTCATGCTGCTGACTCTGGTCTGCACGGGTAAGCGTGAAACAGGTAGCTGTTGCACGGACCTTACAGCCGTCCTTGCTGACAAAGTTTACCACACAGTCAATTCTTGAGGTCCGGCGTTTTACCAGTGATCTGATAAAATCACGCGCAAGCTCATGACCGATGAATGAAGTGTATGCTGCATCACCTGATACATTGGTGATGGTGAACTTCATCTTCACGTTCTGTTTGGTATAATCATTTACCAGTTCTGAGAGTGATGCCTGCATGACCCGTCCCATAAGTTTGGACGGATCATCTGTCACCGTGTCGCCAAGGTATACTTTTCCCACATTTTCAGGGCTGTATACCTTATACCAGGATTTTGCTTTCCATCCGTCGACTCTTCTACCTGTTGGTTTTTTCGCTGCCATTATTCACACCTTTTTTCATTATGATGCATATGTTCTGACTTCCTGTATTGATGTCATATAATTCGAACCGGATTATGTACTCCCGGTTTTGTCTCTTAACTCCTGATTTGAAGTTTGTGAGGATTTTTCACAAACCTCTTCCGCTACGGTGAGATTCATAAGATAATCGTCCATTGAGGCGATGACTGACCGGACTTTAGTGCTTGTGATCTGTGTGATGACATAATTCCCCTCTGCATGCGTTTTCATCTCTGACAGGTTATCGGCAGATACAGAATCCGCAATGCATTGTGCGTGGGTGTGAGTTGTCCGAATTATTCCCTGAATATTCATGAGCTGAACGCCTCAACAACCTTTGATGAAAATGTATCTAGATATTCACAAGCGACGGTTGCTCCTGCCCGGTTCTGGTGGCCTCCTCCGTATCCTCCATATTCCAGAGCCAGCTGATGCACAATCTCTCCTGCATATGTACCACTTCTGCCGTCTGTTCGTATTGAACAGGAACATGTGCCGTCATTTTTTTGCATTGCAACAATAACGGGGGAGCTGTTTGGAATATTTCTAAACACAGTATCGGCGAGGTCACTGATAAGGTGCTGATCATTACACATGATCAGGCCTGTCTTTTCATCACGGGGGCTTGCAAGGAACTGGTTCATCTCCTGAATGAGTGCCAGACGATGAGTTCGTGTAATCTCATATGCCTTATCGGTCAATTTTGATGAACGAAGGCAGAGTGAAACTGCCATGCTTCCATGGCCTGCTTTCCCACATGAATCCACAACAAAAGCCATATTGTGTGCATGCTCAATCACTTCCCTCTCAAGCATCCACATATCTCCCCAGAGTGAATCCATTGTTTCAGGCCTGCATCTCTCTGCGGCATGCAGAACAAGGAGTGAGCAGAGCATATCTCCCTGAAGGTTGTCATCAGTCGTGGAGGATTGAATAATATTGAGAGATTCCTCCTTTGAGCCAGAAATGCCATACAGAAATGGTTCTGTTGAGAGTTCAATCTGTTCGGCAGGTGTCCTGCCTGGAAGAATAATTCCCCTCTTTTTACTGATGATCCCATTACCGAGAGCACCAAGATAAATATCCTGGTTTTTACCGGTCAGGGTCTGCCCGTCTCCGATGACGCCAAGAAGCGTCAGTCCTGCGAGATCGCGGTTATCCCCAAGAGCACTGGCAACAAGATATGCTGTCCCTGCTGCACAGAGGTCGGTGTCTCCATCAATATTGTCATGCCTGGGGTTCACATGATGCGGCCCTTCAAAGAAGGGGAGGTGGTGATCAATGACCATCGTATCTTCAGGTAATCCCGCAAGACCTGCACCAAGGTCACAAAGGAGCAATGGCCTGGTCTTTGGGATGTTATCTTCAGATAACCGATGAGTTATCCGAAGTCTGAATGGAATGCCTGCCCGGTACAGGGCCATCGCCATGATAGATCCTGCTGCGATACCGTCTGCATCATGATGACAGAGGACTTCAACAGAGCTCTGTCTGGATAACTCATATGCGAGGTCTTTTGCAGCAGTTTCAATGGACATATCAACCGTAGGATTATCTGGACAGGAGAATTTCTGCAGTATCCGGCTTGTATACCCAGCCTTTTGGAAGTTTTTTGCTGCTTACGTAGTATTTGACCAGTCTGCGGACTTTTGATTCAGTCAGCATGAGCTGGCGCTTATTGTGGATATCCCGCTTGTTCTCTGAGAGGTGCTTGCGCATTCCAAGGGCTTTCTCAATCAGATTACGGAGGTCCTCGGGGATTTCCGATATGAGATCATTGTCACGCAGAATCTGGGTGATCTTCTTTCCAGTTGCGAGCTTGACACTGGGGACACCATATTTGTCTCTCATAACAAGCCCGATCTGGGCTGTTGAACTTCCTTGTCTGCGCAGGTCTACTATCTGCTTGATGATGGCTTCCTTGTCCGTGTTTGACCACTCCGGAGCCTGTGTCCGGTATGGTCTGACTGAACGTGAAATACCTCTTCTACGGGCATGCATTCGTGCCATTTCTAAATCCTCCTGTAAACAGAGCAAAATCCAGAGAGAGAAAAGAGTCAGATACGATTAATCTGCCAACTCTCTGCAATCCCAAAGCCCGGTACGGGCCGTGATGAAAGTCACGTCGGATTTGCGTCTGCCAGCACTATAAAAAGTGCGGTATATTATAACTCGTGACAGGTGATAAGGATACCCGTCAGGTGCCCCATTGGTTTATGAGATTGATAAGAGTGCGGCACCCCTCCATTTCAAGAGCCAGGACCTCGTCCTTTGTCATTCCCATTGAGGTTTCCCCATCGGCAGTGAGCATATCAGGTCCGCGAATGACTGTTCGGGATCTTCCGTCTGCAGACAATACCTTTTCAGCTTCTGCTATGTGGACAAAAGATCTCCCTGGTATTATTATTGTATCCGGCAGCGTGGAGAGATCCAGTTCCTGAATATCGTCTATGGTGATGAGATCCGCGATCTCCTTTTTCACCATGATAATGAGATTCTTCCCTCCTCTCGCGGTGAGGATACTCTCGAGAAATGGACCTGCAATCGAACCGGTGATAACCGCGGCATGCCTGGAAATCATTGGAAGGGTTTGAAGATGATCCAGTTCATGCGCTAAAATGAACGGAGAACCAAGATCGGGGTCATAGAGGGGTGTTCCGGATATCCTCATTCGGGTTATCTTCTGTGTTTCCTTCACCAGGTCGGCAAATTCGATAGCGGTGTGGATCCGTTGTCCGGGCATGATGGGTGCATTTTGCAATATCAGGCCCTGCTCTGGGTTGTTTGCAAAGCGCATCAGTATTACTCCTTTGACTCCGGCACCCTCCAGCCATCTGATGGTATCAGCAAGAACATCCCCGTCATTTACCCCGGGTAGTATGACCAGCGCGGCATATACCTCAATTTTTTGTGCAAGCCGGTAGAGGATTTCAAGCGAGGCTTCGGGTGTGGGATCTTTCATATATTTCCGGCGGAGTTCGGGGTCATGGGCGAATATTGTAAAAGATATCTCCTGAAGGCCGTTTTCTATTAAAAAATCCGCAATATCCGGATTATCAAATCCCTTCCCGCTGGTATATCCGATATGGAGCGGTGCCTCAAGTGATGATAAAAGTTCCACCAAATCGGTGAATTCAGGATAACAGCTGGGATCCCCGCCGCCCGAAATGGTGATCCGGGTCAGGTCACCGGTGAGCATCTGAAGGTCTGCAAGTACTTTCTCTGCGACGTCCTGCAAGGGTAAAAATCCCGAGTATTTCTCCTGGACACTCCGTGAACAGTAATCACAGCCTTTTGTGAAGGGAAGGCAGTATTTGCATCCAAAGGCAGGGAGATCCTGTGCGTGTTTGAAGTAACAGTATGCACAAAACCCGCGGCAGTCGATCCCTGGTCTGCCTCCTATGTCCACGGTCAGCTGTACCATTCCTGATTGTTCTGTACCAGAGCCGGAAAAAGAAACCGATCAAACAGCACCTTTAAGTGCTGAGAAGTATAAGTTGTTCCCGCGCCTCAGTGGCTTAGCTGGCAGAGCGGTTGACTTGTAATCAACAGGTCCCGAGTTCAAATCTCGGCTGAGGCTTCAGG
>CAYWHV010000028.1:0-14714 GCA_964458045.1 uncultured Methanospirillum sp. | reverse complement strand
AGAAGATCTGCAGCTGTATGCATCTTCTGGCAATAATGGATGAGATCTGCGCTTTCTCCCTCAATGGAATGATCATAGAGGGCTCTGGCAGCAGCCCGTGCAATTCTGCCTGCTCCCCTGATCTCCATGGATCTGATCTTTTCGGCAGTCTCCTCAAGCGTCATATCTCTTGTTCTCTTTTCCCATGAGAATAATCCTTGGCATTTACGAAATGAGAAACCAGTCAAAGGGTATTATCTGTTCTCATTCTGCATTATCTGATAGAGCCTTCATGCAAGTTGCTGTAGTGTTTGATAGTGCCGGAACCCTGCTCCGAACGTACCGGATTGCAAAGGATGTACGAACCGGTGAACTGCTCGTTAACATCGAGACCACCATGCTTACCTTTGCAGATCCTGACCGTGTTTTATGTGTCCTGCATGGTCATTCACGGGATTTTATGAAGGCATCCCCTGACCTTCTGGTTTCAGATTTCCTGCAGGATCATCACATCGCGTTTGGGATATCCTGTACCAGAAAGGTGATTGAAAAAGAGGCTGTTAAAGCCATTCTGCATACTGACAGACAGGCAACACTCGGTGATATGCAGGAGTGTATGCGGATCATCTGGTCTGAAATTAAGGAACAAGAGATTGTCGCATTAAATAACGGACTCATTGTTCATACGGGTCATAAGATCATCGAATACTGTGTGACTGCAGGTGGAACTCCGTTTCCAGGTGCACAGGAGACCATCAGTACCCTTCATCACCGGGGAGTATTCACCTACATCGCATCCGGTGACCGGGAGGCAAAGCTGGAACGCATGGCAGATTATCTGGGTATTCCACGGGACCGGGTGTTCGGGGTGGCAACTCCTGCTATAAAAGAGAAGATTGTCCGTGATTTGAAGCAGCAGTACGATATTGTGATGATGGTCGGCGATTCTATCAATGATCTGAAGGCAATGCGTGCTGCAGACATTGCAATTTTAAGCGATCAACAGCTTTCGGCAAAACCTCATGAACTGATCTCCGAGGCAGATTACCGCATCCGTGACCTTCGGATGGTTCCGGACATTGTGAATGAAGTACTCGAAAAGTCGTAATATCGAAGAGAATTTGCCGATCGTGAAAATTCACATGCAGAAATAAAGATGTAATACGCATCAGTGCTAACCATACCTTACGAAAGGTGTTTGCAAGATGAGACCCCTGATCACGGTTGATAACCTTACTATGGCCTTCGACGGAAAGGAGGTCCTGAAGAATATATCCTTTACTCTTGAGGAAGGAGAAATACTCGGTGTCATCGGCAGGAGCGGTGCTGGTAAAACGGTGCTGATGCACCTCCTACGTGGTGTGGACCAGCCGCCGACCTCAGGGAACATAATCTATCATATGGCTCTTTGTGAATCCTGCGAGTATGTCGCGATACAGAGCCAGGCCGGAAAGCCATGTCCGATGTGTGGTGGGGCAATGGCTTCCCGGGATATTGATTTCTGGGATCCCGAAAATGAAGCGCTGAAACGACGGATCATGAAACGAAATGCGATCATGTTCCAGCGGACTTTTGCTCTGTACGGGAATGACCGGGTCATCGATAATGTTCTCCGCGCTCTGGATGATGTCGGATATCCGCCTGGAAAAGCGGTAGGACGTGCAGCAGACCTAATTGATCAGGTTCATCTTTCACACCGGATGATGCATATCGCACGAGATCTCTCCGGGGGAGAAAAACAGCGGGTGGTGCTGGCACGTCAACTTGCAAAAGAGCCGTTCTGCCTCTTTGCCGACGAGCCAACCGGAACCCTTGATCCCCGGACGGCAAATCTTGTTCACAACATGCTTGAAGAAGCGGCAAAAAGCACCGGCATGTCTATGGTTGTGACGTCTCACTTCACGCAGATTCTTGAGGATGTGGTGACCCGGGCGATTCTCCTTGAAAATGGATCTATAAAGAAGATTGGGACTCCGGATGAGGTAGTCTCTGTTTTCATGGAAGGGTTTTCAGACCTTGAAAAATTCTGTGAGATTGAACTGGGCAAAGAGATCCTGAAGACAAGGGAACTTTCCAAGCGGTATATATCCGTTGATCGGGGTCTTATCAAGGCTGTGGATCAGATCCAGTTTGAAGTATATCACAGGGAGATCTTTGGCATTATTGGAACGTCCGGAGCCGGGAAAACCACTCTTTCCAAGATGATAGCTGGTATTATTGAACCGACGGCAGGAGACCTCATTGTTCTTGTCGGAGATGACTGGGTTGATATGACAAAGCCCGGGTTTGACCTTCGCGGGAGGGCAAAGCAGTACATTGGTCTTCTGCACCAGGAGTATGATCTCTTCCCTCACCGGACTATCCTTGACAATCTGACTGATGCCATTGGCCTTGAATTTCCGAAAGAACTTGCCATGCGGAAAGCCATCATTACTCTGAAGATGGCAGGATTTAGCCAGGAGAAAGCTATGGAGGTGTTGGAACGTCTTCCGCCAACCCTGAGTGAGGGTGAACGCCACCGGGTTGCTCTGGCTCAGGTTCTTATTCGTGAACCGCATATTGTTGTATTAGACGAACCAACCGGAACGATGGATCCGATTACCAAGGTCGATGTCAAGCATTCCATCATGCATGCACGGGAAGAGATGGAAGAGACCTTCATCGTGGTTTCACATGACATGGATTTTGTCAGGGACATCTGTGACCGGTGTGCCCTTATGCGGTTTGGAAAGATTGTAAAGATTGGACCGACTGCTGAGATTTTAGAAGAGATTACCGAGCAGGAACGGGAACGGATGGCGCAAGAGTAAACAGGAGTGGCAATGCCCACAATCCATTTTGATGGAACGATAACTACAGTACCAGACGGATTCACAATTGATGATCTCCTGCCGAATCGTGACCGGAGTCTGAGTATTGGTATAATCAGACCGGTCACCGTCAGTCAGGCAGAAACAAAAGAATTTCTCATAAAAACAACCGCCGGGGAAGTGGTTGTGGAAACAATGCCTGGAACTCATGCCGGGGAGATCCTGACTGGTCTTTCGGGTATTAAATCCGGCTGGCATGATCTTCAGGTTGCAAGTTTTGGCCCATTCCCCTCTTCTTTTACTCCTTCCAGAAAACCCTCCAGGTATGAACGCGGGGATCTGGCACTTGGATGCGGGGGATATGATCCGGCACGGTCATTTCTTGTATTCTGCAAAAAGACACATGCCGCAGATCATGGCGGACCGGCAGAGAACGGGATAATTGCAAAAGTCATCTCCGGTATGGGTGTTATGGATCGGCTCAGGGATGCTGACCATATTGTATCCATTGAGCCGGTAATTTCATTTGCTGAATCTTCTGACGCCAGAACAACCACGGACGGCTTTGTTGTTCTTGAAGAGGGAATGCATATTGTCACCCATATCAGGGTCCAGGCAGAGGGGAAGGATACTGAAGGGTATGATCCAAAAGCTGCAGTCAGTGTTGACCGGATGCTTCTCGCCCTCCTGAACCAGGTGTTTGTCGTTGACAAAAAATTGAGCACTCATATCAGATGTGATATCCTGGCAGGGACGGATGTTCCATGTGAAGCATGTTCAGGCAGACGGGAAGGGACGGTATTGATGCGGGCATCCGGGAAAAACCGTGGTTCACTCTATATCTATACCCAGGATCTACCCAGAAGTCTTGCACATACCATCGTCGGTCATGTTGTCCATGGTATTGAACTCTGCAAAATAGCGCAGGAAGGTGACCGGCTCAGTATTATCGTCGATCCCTCACAGGTTGACCTCGTTGGAATGCCGCTTGAAAAAGCGCGGGAACTGGCAGAAGAGCTCCATCTTACGCTCACCCCTGATGTTGACGGGCCGGACCGCGTTGTTATCAAACAGAAACCGCCTACCACCCTGGAGGTTCTTGCCAAGGGTCTTGTGGAGGTCGAGACCATTCCTGACAAACAGGTCATTTCGATCACGCTTGATGATGTGAATGCTCCACGCACCTGTAAAATTTTCAGGGAATTCTCCGGCCTCAAATATCATGCTGTCGGGAGACTCCCGATGCTCTTCTCGTTTGATGAGGTCACTCTCTTTAAAGCAAAAATTCCGAAGACCATCAACGTGCTCCCAGAGAATATTCCTGTTTCATCAGTAAAAGCAGGAGTGCTTGCAATGACGAATGATTCCTGTAAAGGGGTCGGTATCGTCGGGGTGAGATCGGTCTCGTCATCAGAGTTCGGGCCGACTTCTGAACCGTTCTCCGGAACGAATGTAATTGGGACCATACTTGAAATGGAGAAGATTGCAGGTCTTGAAGAGGGAGAAGTTGTGTTTTTCAGGGAGGTCGGGCCATGAAGGGAACAATTCCACCACTGTATGTCGGAACAGTTACGAAATATGTCTTTGTTGAATCGTATAAGGCTACACCCGATGATATAGCCGCACGGGCATATGAGGTATCGGGTAGGGTCATGATCAAGGAGACCTGCTTTGGCCTGCAGATAACCGGCGAAGAAGAAGAAGTGGAGCGGGTTATCGCACATATCAGAGAATTTGATCCGGCACATATCTATGTAAAGGACCGGGGTTTTCCACCAGGTGATCCCCGCCGGTGCCGGGCAAATCTTGGGGGAGCACGACCGGGGTATTTTGGACATGAATATGAGATGGGATTTATCCGGAGAATTGCAATCGGACTTGAACAACTGGATTCACCATCAGAGAGGCCTGCTCGTGAATCAGAACAAAAAGAAACAGAAGGGTTATCGGTGAAACGACTGATGGAACTTATCGAACAGGAGGCCTGAATGGCAGAGGTGTTTATCTATCCGGCAACAAGTCTTATCCTCTCTGATCTTGTTGCACGGTTCGGTCACAAACCTCTGGGAACCGCTCTTTCGGTTCGGGAACGCATCCAGACTGTAGGTCTTGATTCACCCCCTCTTCAGATGACTCCTGATGATCCCAAGAAAGGGCTCCGGTGGGCTGCTGTTGAAGTACCCTCTGGTGTCAGGGGGAGAATGTCCCTTTTTGGTCCCCTGATCGACAGGGCTGAGGCGGCTATCATTGTCAGAAATCCTGAATTTGCCTTTGGGTGCATGGGGTGTGCCAGAACTGATGAACTGGTAGAATTCCTTGTAAAACAAAAAAAGATCGCCATCCTTGAGCTTGACTATCCGGCTGATGAAGAAGAGGGGATCATTTTTGTTCGCAGGGTCAAAGAATTCCTCACCAGTCTAGGAGGATCATCATGATCGAAAACACTGTCCGTATCGCCCAGTTATCCTGCGGACCTGAGTATTCAGGGGTTCAGAAAGAGATTTACAATGCAGCAGAGGCTGTAGGGGCAGAAGTCTTCTTCCCGGACCTCTCACTTGCCGATATCCGGAGAAATTTCAGGGATTTCGGGCTGGATGTCAGATCAGGTGATCTGAAACTTGCCATCGCCCGTGCCGTTGCCCTGGTGGAAGGTTCAGCAGAAGCAGATGCGGTGTTTATTGCAACCTGTTTCAGATGTGCAGAGGCTGCGATTGTCAGGAATGAACTCCGGCGATATATCCACGAACATTCCAAACTCCCCGTGGTCAGTTACTCCTTTACCGAACGGACAACTTCCGGAACCCTTCTTACCAGGATGGAAGCCCTGACCACGATTGCCCGTCGGCGTGCCCTTCTTGCCCGTGAACGTCAGACCGGTCTTACCATGGGAGTTGACTCCGGCTCTTCCACAACAAAGGCGGTGATCATGCAGGACAATGAGATCATCGGAACCGGGTGGCGCCCGACTACTGAAGTGGTGGGCAGTGCAGATGATGTCATCGCTCTCGCACTTGAAGAGGCGGGTGTCAAACGGGAGGATCTTGATGCTGTTGGCACAACCGGATATGGCCGGTTTCTGATAGGGGAGCGTATTAAAGCAGATCTTATCCAGGAAGAACTGACGGTGAACAGCAAAGGTGCTGTCTTTCTCGCCGACTGTCAGCATGGTCCGTCAACGGTGATTGATATCGGAGGTATGGACAATAAGGCCATATCGGTCCTCGATGGTATCCCTGGCACGTTTACCATGGGTGGTATCTGTGCCGGAGCATCCGGACGGTTCCTTGAGATGACCGCAAAACGGCTGGGAGTAGATATTACCGAGCTTGGCCCGTTAGCCATGAAGGGGATGGGCGATGATGTCCCGATGAACAGTTACTGTATCGTCTTTGGGACACAGAGCCTGGTAAATGCCCTTGCCGAAGGTCACTCAAAAGAGAATGTGGCAGCGGCTGCCTGTCATTCTGTCGCCGAACAGGTCTTTGAACAGCAACTCCAGGAGATAGATATCAAGGAACCGGTTGTCATGGTCGGAGGGACGTCACTTATCCAGGGTCTTGTCCGTGCCATGGGGAACCTGCTCCAGACAGAGATTGTTGTTCCTCATCACTCCCAGTACATCGGGTCGGTCGGAGCCGCATTGTTATCTTCAGGATTTGTGGAGAAGAGCTGATTGGTATGTCTACGCTGGAGTATTTTGAGGTAGACTCAACCGAACCGGTTGGAGGACAACTCTACCGGCGGATCGCTTCAACGGTCATTACTGATCATAACCTGCTCAAAGTCCTTGAAAGAATCCGGATATTCATCGATCCTTCCGTTCCGATTTTTGTGGCAGTGGGTGTCACAAGAACGGTGCCCCGGACCATTACCGTGTCAGACCTTGCCGGTGTCACCTATGATGAGCAGAAGATTACTCTTGCAATTGCAGACGAAACCTTTCTTGCAGATCTCCTGCAGATCCTCTGGAAAGAGTATGGGAAGGATCAGGTCACGCAGCCAGACCGGTTTACCATCGAGATTCAGACCGCCGGAGATGCTGCCTCATCAGGGATTGAAGATCTGGCAGTCGCAGACCCGACCGAGGGACTTTTCAAGGATCTTATCTACTCTATGCAGGTCATCTGTCCTGAGGGCTTTCGGGTGAAAAAGCAGAACTTTCATAATGGCAGGTTCTGGTTTGTCGCGAGTGAAAATACCCTGCCTGAAGATGTCACCCCTCTTGTTGATGAACAGTTCAGGGTAATGGAGGCTGCACCATGATCCTGATTCCGATTACTTATAAAGGTGGTGTCTTTCGTCATGATGAGATCCTGGATCTTATCGAGGATATGGGCGGGTATATCATTCAAAAGCACATGATTGCCCAGGAAGTCGTTCTTCAGGCCCTTATCCCAAAGGAGGATATTGAGATCTTAAAAAAGGTCTCCCGTCCGCTTGCCGGTGAAGTCATACCTGCCCCGCTTGTCGGGACCGAGATTGCAGTGGTCTCGATGTCTCTTGAGATACATCATCTCCCTCATGCTTCATGTGATGTCGCTGAATACCTCCGGACTGCCGGTGCAAAGACCAATATGATAGGGCTTGCACGTGGGTTTGGCAAACGAATCGGCATGTTATCTGATGAAGAACGGGATATCATCAATGAGCATGATCTGGCAATTTACCTCTTTGGCAACTTTGAGACCTGTATAAAAGAGAAGATGCCGACATTCAG
Source organism: uncultured Methanospirillum sp. (assembly GCA_964458045.1). Lineage (GTDB taxonomy): Archaea > Halobacteriota > Methanomicrobia > Methanomicrobiales > Methanospirillaceae > Methanospirillum. Next base: position 7,208 of record CAYWHV010000028.1, on the reverse strand, counting down.
GCGGGGCATACAGGTGCCGATCGTTCTCTGTGGTGGTCCGTCAAAAGAAACCCTGAAAAAGATTATTGATCCACCGGTTGCCGGATACATCGGTGGACTTGGCAGGTTTATGCACCGGACCAAGGAGCCTCATGAACTGGCCCGGCTTGATGAGATCGTGGCCGAAGTGTCCCGGGTTATTGATCAGAAGCGAACCGGGATAGCAAAAGATCCCCTGTCTGTGACACCTGCCCGACTCATGGATATCATACTTGAGAACGTGCCTGATATCCATGAAGTAACCTCACCTATTCCGGTTGTTGTGCAGATGGATGGGACCAGGGTGAAACTTCCCTATGATCCCTATGCTGCAGAGATCAAGGAGATTGAGATTGAGGCCGGGATCAGGATTGCAGATGTCTGTGATATCCGTCCTTCACGGATGCGGGATTATATTTTGCTAAAAGTAAAGCCGTTTTCAGAGACCGGAATGCTCGTATAATTCGATCCTTCTTTTTTCTCTCCTCTTGGATTGAACCCTGCCCTACCGTATCCTTCCTGTCATTGTTGGTATGGCCGGAATACTGGTTTGGACTTCGGCACATGGAGGGGATCCGGTAACGCAACTATCTGAAATTATGGTGTTGCAACTGGTTGCAACCAGTTTTTGAAAGTTTTTACTCTACTATTTCGAGATGCCACCTTCTTATACGCCTCAAAAACCATGATGGATCCCTTGCCCGGTTTCAGTAATTTCCAACCGACACAGACTTCCTGATACATCAATCGGAATGTTTTACTCTGCATAATCCATCAGGGTCAGGATTATCCGTTTCAAAATCAGTCCGAACGAATTTAACAGAATTTCTTATTCAACCCTTATCTGCAGTTTCACCCAACGATGGTGATGTCACAGGAAGACCTGTGAGCAGGATCGAAAGATCCGAACCATCCGTATCCTCCTCATCAACAGACAATACACAGGTGAAATATATTGCAATCATTCATGTCCTCCTACACTGATGCTTCCTATGTTCCTTCTGTGTGGTACTCCTCCTCTCAATCTGTGATCCTGAACCCGTCCGGGTACCGGGGTCTTTCTGCACTCCCAACTCTTATCATGACAAAAGAATCTCCTGCTCATGCATCATCTGATAAACCAGGCAGTGCCATCGCTGACCTGGTACAATCCGATGACCGGTTTCTGGACCAGCTGGAAGTCATGCATTATCTGAACTTTTCTGATTTCTAATCAGAATTTCCTCTTTCTCTCCTCCATGCATCGACTATTATATGAGGATGACTATTCCAAAGAATTATGAGCGTTCATCGCCCATGCTCACATATAAGGGGTTGATGTGAAGTGAACTGGCATATGTTACTGACAAGTCTGGTGCTCTTTTCCACCATATTCTGTTGTCAGGCACTCGGAGATGAGAAGCAATTTTCATCCCCTGGAATCGGATATATTGAAGTCAGGTCTGATCTGGAAGGTGCCCGGGTCTATTTTGATACCCTCTACATGGGGTATATCTTAAACGGGAAGCTGACCATCCCGGTTGATACGACGGTGGCACCATCCTGGAAGAATGTCCGGATGGAATATAGTGACTATCTGTCCTATGCAGGGCCCTATGTCCAGACAGAACCTGGGAAAACAATTGCATATAAGATAGACCTGAGCAAGACCTCGTATGAACGTACCGGGATGGTTCGGTTTATCAGCGAACCTGCCGGGGCTGAATTTATTTTAAATGGTAAAAGTATGGGTACAACTCCCGATTCAGGTATCCTGATTGCGTACACTGTTCCACGGGGATTGTTTGCCGTCAACGCGCAGAAACCCGGTGATCAGACGATCATCGATCAGCTGTATGTTGATGACAATGCCGCTACGACCTATCGGGTCGAGATGACTCCTTCCCCACTGGGTGAACTCAATGTCTACTCAAACCCTGAAGGGGGAGAGATATTTGTTGATAACCGGATGGTCGGACTGACTCCGTTACACATGAAAGACATATCGACAGGTGAGCATACGGTCACGATCAGGATGGACGGGTATCAGGACTGGATTGCCAATGTGTCCGTGCTTGGGGGGAGCCTGGGCTCAGTTGAAGCAGTCCTTGTCTCAACCCCGGAGCCTGAACCAGTGGTGACACCAGAAGCGACGGAGCCTGTAAAGCAATGAGGTCTCTACATTCTGTTGTGGTGACAGGAGTTTTCTCCTGCCTTGTACTGTTTCATCTTTTTTTTCCGGTAGCAGGTGTTGCATCTCCTGAACTGAGCGGTGATTATTATCAGGCGACCGGAACCCTGCATGTTGATGGAAGCCCGGTCGGAATGGAGGTCGCACTTGATGGCAGGGTGGCAGGACAGGTACCTGAATCCGGAGTCCTGATCATCGATAATATCGCGGTTGGTGAGCATGCGATCACGGCGTCATCTCCGGGTTATGAAAACCAGGAGCTGTGGGTGAATGTGCCTGACGGTCTCCCTGCCGAGGTCAGAATTGATCTTACCAGGCAATCGATGGGATCACTTGACATCTCATCATCACCTCAAAATGTGCAGATCTATGTGGATGATCTGTACAAGGGTGTTACTCCTGCAGTAGTCGAAGTAGAGGCAGGATCACATATGGTACTGCTGCGGCTTTCCGGATTTCAGGACTGGTCAACACAGGCTGACGTTGCCGGTGGGGAGACAACGGCCCTGTCAGGAACTCTGGCTCCGGTATCAGGTACTCCGGTTTCCACTCCTTCAGGTGGCCCGTCGGTTCTGGTAACGGCGCTCCTCATTGTCGCTGGGTGCATGGTTGCATTTGGGCAGGTACGCAGGAGATAGGGGTTCATGGTTTTTTGAATTGATATATGGTGAGGAAAAGTCCGATGACAACGATAATGAAAAAACCCAATATTTTATTTTTATTCCTGGTTGCAGGGTTATTCACCCTCTTCTGTCCTGCATTTGCAGAAGAATCTCCTGCTATGGCTTCGCATTACGAAGTCAGGTCAAATGTTGAGAATGCTTCAGTGTACTTTAATGGTGAATTCGTCGGCAATATCCAGAAAGGATCACTGCTTGTTGAGGCTGAAACGAGTAACCGTCCGGTGAATTATCAGCTGATGATTACCGCTCCCGGATACACTACGTACAATGAGACACTGGTTCAGGCACCAAAGCCTGGGAAGAGTAATATTATCCGCGGTACCCTGACTGCCCTTCCTCCGGCAAAGACCGGCACCCTGTCTCTGGCTGTGAGTCCACCAGGTGGCGAGGTTACTGTTGACGGCGTATCATCCGGGTTTATTGACCCGTCCGGGATTCATGTTCTCCGGGACATTACAGCCGGGTATCGCACCGTGCAGATAACCATGGCGGGATACAAGGACTGGCTTGAACGGGTCTATGTTGAACCGAATATGAATACCAAAGTCAGAGTAACACTTACTCCGGTAACAACCGGCTCTCTTCAGGTCTCTTCAGAACCTTCTTCAGCAAATGTTCTCCTGAATGGTGCCCCTGTGGGAATAACGCCGGTAACCGTTCCTGATCTTCCTGCAGGACCAGTCCAGATACAACTCACACTCCCCGGATATCAGGACTGGAATGGTGAAACCGCTGTCATGATTGGACAGACTGTCCCGGTGTTTGGAACCTTACTTCCGGTTGTTGTTAAAACTCCCGAGCCGGTGAATACCACTCCGGAAGAGACACCAATCCCTGAACCGACACAAAGCCCCCTGCTTATTGGTACTGCGATTGGCGCCCTTGCTCTTGTGGGACTTTTCGGAAAAAAGAGATAATTTCAGCCTCTGGGGCCGAATACCTTCTCACTAATTTTGTACTGCTCACCGTTCTTGTACGAAACCATAACCTGAACTTTGTCATTTCCTGCTGTTCCCTGAATCTCTGCAATACTCCCGATATTGCTGCCAAGATCTTTGGTTACCTCTGATCCATCAGAGAGCATGACATGCACCTCTGCCGTTCTTACAAGGGATTGTCCATGACCTCCCCGGAATGTCGCTGTAATAACCCGGCTCACAGGATCCTTGTCTATATCGACAAAAACAATGAGGTTCTTTGGGGGTTGCGTCACCGGCCCGTCATACTGACTGTCCGTGGAAGTTTCAGGTGCACTCGCAACTGTCGGGGTAGCCGTACTGATGCCAGCCCGAGTCTGCCCGACATTCTGGTTCAGGATGAGATATGATGCTCCGTTTTTGTAATACGCAGCGGCCTGAACACGGTCTGCTCCTTTCGAGCCGGTAAATTCAATCTCTGCACCCCGGTTTGATGGAAGTGGCAGTTCGGTCACTATCCCATCTGCAGTTGTAACCCGGACATTGATGGATTGCAGAATCTGCTGTCCTTTACCACCGTCAAATACTACCGTAATCTTGTTATAGATGGGGTCTTTCCGTGCTGAAACCGACACCTCAAGTTCTGCAGGTGGCTCGGTAACCGGACCGTCAAAGATGGTATATTCGGGAACCGGTTCAGAAGCCGGAGTCACTTCAGGTGTGGGGGGGGCAGGAGTTGGTGCCTTGGTAAGAGTAGGAGAGGGTGTCGCTGATTCCTGCTGAGGGGGAGAACTGGTACACCCGGCCAGGAATAAACACCCGATCAGAACCAGGGCCATAAGGATGAGGCTCTTTTTTCCATTCATAGTATAAGAGATCCACCTGCAGAAATGAAAGTATTATCCTGAAAGGATGGGCTGACCGGTAAGTATGACTTCTCTTAGAACAGACCTTTGCTCAGGCTGTTTCTATGGGCAAACCAAAAAACGGATTTGAAAATATTATCAGGGCCGTCCTTGAAAACGGGGCTGATGAAACTGCACATGAATGGGTTGAAGCGATACGCAAGGATTACGGACGGGCCCCGCTCATCTTTGAACGGATGTCAGAGCGGCCTGAAGTGCTCATCTCCCATCTCTTATATAAAAATTCCGTGCTCAAGACCGGAACACTCGATCCAAAGGTTGTCGAACTCATCAGCCTTGCCGTGTCTGCTGCCCTTCGGTGTAATCACTGTACTGATTATCACGTCCAGTCGGCTCTTCGCAAAGGTGCGAATCCTGATGAGATCCTTGAGGCGATCATGATTGCAGGACTGACATCCCAGTCAACCGTGCTTGCCGATGCATACCGGACCTATTCAGATACGATTGAGGAATGTATCAGTTGCGGGATGAAGATCCCGGAGAATATTCATAAGGATTCTGATTCCTCTTCCGGATCGCCCTGATCTCCCCTTTTCGTCTGGCAGGAATCAGGCATCTGCCTGTATTACCAATGAGGTCTTTTCGTCCGGCACGAGTCAGGCCTTCCAGAACCAGAGAATAATGCGCAGGATTTTTCCAGTGAAGTATGGCCCGCTGGATCTTTTTCTCCTCCCCTTTCGGAACATGCACCGGGTCTCCGGTCCAGGGATCAAGACCGGTTGCATACATGCAGGTAGAGGTGGTCATGGGTGTTGGTGTAAAGTCCTGAACCTGTTCGGTGTATAATCCGGTATCCCGGAGATATTCTGCAAGGGTTATCATATCTGGAAGAGTGCAGCTGGGATGTCCGGACATGAGGTACGGAATCAGGTACTGCCGTGACTTTTTTCCGACCTGGTTTTTCTCAAAAAATGTTCTGAACCGCTCAAAACACTCTTTGTCAGGTTTGTTCATCATCCCGGTCACATTCTTTGTGATATGCTCAGGCGCAACCTTCATCTGTCCGGATATATGTCGTGAAATCTGCCTGAAACTGTCCGTGTCCAGGGGGATGAGATCATACCGGAGACCTGAGCCGATGTACACATGTTTTACTTTGGGGAGTTTTTCCGCTTCATCAAGCATGTCAAGGTATTCGTGAATGCCTGACCTGACCGACGGACATCTGATACACTCCCGGTCTGTACACGCACCGCTCTTCTCCCAGTTCTGGCACATATCTCCATACATATTTGCACTCGGTCCCCCGACATCACTGACAATCCCTGAAAATCCCCGCATTTTCTGGAACGATGCAATCTCCTTTAGAATGGACTTGCGACTTCTGCTCTGAATGATTGTTCCCTGATGCATGGAAAGGGCACAAAAACTACAGTTCCCATAGCACCCCCGATGTGAAATTACTGAGAACCTGACTGGTGTTAGTGCCGGAATATCTTCCCGGTATGAGGGATGCTTTTCCCGTGAATAGGGGAGATCATATATCCTGTCCATCTCCCGTGTGCTTAAGGGGAGCGATGGAGGATTCTGGATTATTACCGTCTTTGGATGTCGCTGCAGAAGGGGTCTGCCGGCATGTGGGTTCTGGTTTTGTGAAATCAGGGTGTGAGCCAGACAAAAGTCCCGGGGATTATCACGAACGTCTGTATATGTGGGCAGGGTGCACAGGTCTGGAATATCAAGATCCTGGACCTGTTTTGGGGGAATTTTCCAGACTGTTCCAGGAATATCCTGCATATCCCTGGGGTTTCCTCCTGCATCTGCATGGTGCGCAATAGTGCACAGGGCGGTCTCCCCCATGCCAAAGACGAGAAGATCTGCAGGGGCATCTGCCAGAATGGACTGTCTGACGGAATCAGACCAGTAATCATAATGGGCGAACCGTCTGAGTGATGCCTCAATCCCACCGATGATGATGGGGGCATCGGGAAACAGCCGGTGGATGAGATCGGTATAGACGAGGACCGCCCGATCCGGTCTTTTTGGGATACCGCCAGGGGAGTAGGCATCATCTGACCGCTTCCTTCGTGCAGCGGTATAGTTACTCACCATGGAGTCAACGCTTCCCCCGGAGATTGCAAAAAAGAGTCTGGGTTTTCCGAGCACGCGAAATGTTTCCAGGTTTCCGGGATCAGGCTGTGGAATAATTCCAACCGAAAACCCGGCATCCCAGAGCACCCGGCCAAGAAGCGCTGCTGCAAACGAGGGGTGGTCTACATACGCATCACCGGATACGATGATGATGTCCGGCTGATCGATTCCAAGTACCCGGAGTTCCTCAAAGGATATCGGTAAAAATTGAGGCTGCTCCGGATGTTTCCTTTCGGGCTCAGGTTATTGTGATGGTCCCGACAATCCGCAGTTTTTCACTCTCAAGGTAGTGGAGGATGATGACCGAGCCAGGGAGGTATATCAATTCCCGCTCGAACTCAAGGGTGAGGGTCGGGTTTCGAAAATCACCAGTATCGCTTACTGCTGAAACCCTGCAGGGGAG
>CAYWHV010000027.1:10579-15024 GCA_964458045.1 uncultured Methanospirillum sp. | reverse complement strand
GTTTTTTGAATGGAAGATGAAAAGGACTGATGGGACATTCATTGATGTTGAAGTGAGCCTGAACAGGATCGAAGTAAAGGGAACGTATCTCCTTTTGTCTATCATTCGTGACATATCAAAGCGGAAACAAATCCTGAATGAACTGGAAAGAAAAACTGAGGATCTGGGTGCATCATATGAGGAGATCCTGGCTACTGAGGAAGAACTGCGACAACAATACCTGGCAATCTCCCAGAGTGAGAAGGCACTCCGTTTAAGTGAAGAGAAGCTTCGTTCAACGCTTGCTTCAATGGATGATCTGGTCCTGACTCTGGATATGGATGGTGTTTTTCTTGATGCGTATAAAGAAAATGCCGGGCAATATTTCATTCCCCCCGAACAGTTTATCGGGCATCATTATCGTGAGATACTCCCGCAGGCTCTCGCTGACCTTCTGGGCACCGCCATGAATACGGTTATTACCGAAGGCAAAACCGCGCAAATATCCTATGAAATGAATGTTTTAGGAGAGATTCGTTCCTTTAGTGCGAAAATGTCGATTCGCCTGGATGATGAAAATAAGATTTCCGGGTTTACCATTGTTGCACGGGATATCACGGATGAAAAGAGAGCACAGGAAGAACTTACCGAAAGTAAATCAAAACTCGAAGCGGTTATTCAGGGAAACCCCATACCGCAGTTTGTTATCGATAAAAATCATATCGTGACTCACTGGAATGAGGCTCTTGCTGAGTATAGTGGTATTCCCTCCAGTACGGTTATCGGAACCAAAACCCATTGGATGGCCTTTTATCTGAACGAACGACCCTGCCTTGCAGATCTTCTCGTTGATGGACAGGTGGAAAAAATCGCTGAATGGTATAAGGGGACATATTCCAGATCAGATCTGGTAAAAGATGCCTTTAAAGCGGTTGACTTCTTCCCCCGGATGGGCAAGTCAGGGAAGTGGCTGTATTTCACTGCTGCCCCCATCCGGAATGAGGATGGAGAGATCATTGGTGCAGTTGAAACCCTTGAGGATATCACAGAGCAGAAAGAAGCCTACCGGAAGCTGGAACAAGAGGAGATCATTCTGAATGCAGTTATTCACGAATCTCCGGTTCCAGCATTCGTGATTGATAAAGATCACAAACTCATGTTCTGGAACCTGGCACTTTCTATGCATAGTGGCATCCCCTCTGCTGATGTTGTTGGATCCTCTCAGCAATGGCGGGCTTTTTATCCGGAAGAGAGACCTTGTCTTGCAGATCTGCTGGTGGATAATGCTCCGGATCAGATAGAAAAGTGGTATGCCGGTAAGTATTCACCATCAAAATTGATACCCGGTGCATTTGAGGCGGTTGATTTCTTCCCGTCTCTTGGTATGCATGGGAAATGGCTCTACTTTACTGCAGCTCCGATCCGAAATGAAAATGGAGAGATTATGGGTGCAGTTGAGATCCTGGAGGATATTTCTGATCAGAAGAAAGCCCAGGAAGAGTTGCACTCGGTCATGCAATACCTCGAGAGTGTCATTCAGAATGCCCTGGTATGGCTCATGGTTCTGGACAGGGATACAAATATTGTCATCTGGAATAAGGCTGCTGAAGAGATAAGTGGCTATACTGCCGATGAGGTCATCGGAACGAAGTGGATATGGGAATCTCTGTATCCCGATGCTTCATACCGGAAAGAGATAACCAGTGAAATAATTCATATCATTTCTGAAGATAGTTATTTCTCAAATTTGAAGACTCAGATACATGCAAAGGATGAGAGTTTGCATACTATCACCTGGAATACCCGGGCATTACGAAGCGAAAAAGGAGAGATAACCGGATATGTAGCGGTGGGTATAGAGAACCTGTGTAGTGCAGAGATACCCTGAAAATCTTCCATTCCTTTCATTGGTAAAAATATGCTCTTCCTCTCAAAACAGGAAATAGAACTCTGGACTCACCTTCTCCGCGAAATTGTTCAGACCGGAAAAAAGCCGGAAGAATATCGAAGCATCATTCGAAGAAATCTCCTTTCTGCATTTTATTATTATATCGGAACCACGCTTGCCTGCATGGGACACCATGAACGGACCGGAGAGTGGTTACATGCTGGAACACTCTGTGAAGAAGCAGGTCTCTACTCTTCGACATATCTCCTTGGATTTTTACAGCGTCATCAGGGAATCATGAAAAAACCTGCGGTAGCCTTTGAGGATCCCCTCCCGTTTATCCACTTCTCGCAGGTTCCGGTTATGGAAACAGCACGGCAGCATATGATTCAGCAGTTTTCGCATTCAATTCCGGAATTCGATCATCCGATTTGTTTGATGGATATTGGGTGCGGAGATGGTGCCCTTACCTGCCGTCTCCTGGCCCATCTCATGGAATCAAAGAAAGTACCGGAAATTAGTGAGGTCCTGCTCATTGATCCATCCCCGGCGATGATCTCCATGGCAACAGAAAAGGTGAGGAGTGCCTTTCCTGATGTGATTATTTCAACGGATAATGCCCGGATTCAGGATTGTTCGTTATCGTTTGACAGGCATTACGATATTGCGATGAGTTCCCTTGCCTATCATCATATGCCGGTTGAGGATAAACGAATCCATCTCTCAAGGTTAAAGCCTTGGATAAACCACTTTCTATTGTTTGAACTGGATGCGAATAATGATACTCCGGAGATGTATTCACCTGAGCTTGCGGTATCGGTGTATCAGTCATATGGGAGGATCATGGATTTTGTTTTTGCTCATGATGCCCCGGTTGAGGTTGTTACTGACTGTATCGATTCGTTCCTCATGACTGAGGTTGTATCAATTCTCTCTGAACCGAGAGGGATCAGAACCGATTATCATATGCTTCGAACAGAGTGGCTTGATCTGTTCAGTGAGGTTCTTGAACCGGAATTCTCTCTTCGTTCTGATTCGACCTGTTACGGAGATGAGTATGTCGGGTTATTCACAATGCATTATGGAAGGGATGGATAATAGTCTGTCGATTATTCGTTTTGTGTGCTTGTTTCATGAAAGGGCGTGTGCAATCGTAACTGCGTAATCCGGAGGAAGGTATGAATAAAAAAGTAGTATATCTGACTGGTTTGGGATTTATTATCGTTGCTATGATCATTGCTGGAATTCTTCTTGCTACCTCGACCCGTCATAGCCCGGTTCCAGAAGAACATGATATTCGAAACATAACTGTGTCAGTTTATTCCCCTCTTAGTATTTCGGAGAGTGGAGATATGGTTGCCCTGTCATATGTCCTGGAAACTTCACGGTTTGGAGAAGATGAATTAACTTTGACACGAGTTGAAGTTCTTGATAAGGGCAGTGGAGAAGTAATTCATGTTTTAGAAAAAGATAATCTTCAAAAATCTTTTTCGCTGGGTGATGATAGAGATAATCCGACCGTTACTCTCGAGTTTCAAATCAGTGCAGATATCCTTCCAGCCATGATAACGCATCGGTTATACTTCATATCAGATGGCAGGGCGATTCTGCCTTTTTCTGTCCTGGGTGGAGAGGTGCAGGTTTAAAGGTATAAAAAATTTTTATGGTTTTTCTTTCAATACTATCTGGAAAAAAACTGCCATTGCATTTCTCCCTGTTTGAAATGCCGTTACCTCAAACCTTGCACCCTGAATATTCTGCCCGTCTTCTAAAACCAGGGTTTTCCTGATCTTTTCTCCCGTCCGTGCCACCTGCCGGTACAGGTCCGGAATTTCAGAATCAACCAATCCGGGAAATGCCTCTTCAATGGTTTTCCCGATAAGTCGTTTATTATCAATCCCTAGAATATTGTCTGCTGCCGTATTTGATCCGGTAAAGATTAACCGGTTATCTTCCAGCAATGTATACCAATGAACACCAAAAGGAGCATTCTCAATTATCGTTTCAAGATGTTCTTCCTTTTCCCGCAGTTCCATCTCAATCTGCTTTCTGATAGAAATATCCTTGAATATTCCTTCAACGCCTGTGATATTTCCCTCGTGATCGTAATAAAAATGACTTGAGACTCCAACTATAAAGGGAGTTCCATCCTTTTTCCTGACCGTTATCTCTTCATTCTCAAGGTATCCTTTCTCCTGGATCTTCTTTAAAATGATGTTCCGATCTTCCGGGTGATAGTAAAATGCATCCGCTATCGGCCGGTGTAAGACTTCATCAAGTGATTCATATCCGAACAGCCTGGCAAAACTCGGGCTGGCAAGAATGAGATTCCCATTTGCATCACTCCGGTAGTATCCATCCTGAATATTCTCAATGACACTCCGGTAAATCTCTTCATTCTTTTTTAATTTATCTTCATTCTCTTTCTGTTCGGTGATATCACGGATTGATTCAATCGCCCCGATAATCTCGCCTGAATCATTATTAAGGGGTGTTGCAATACACCAGGCAGTCATGGGTATCCCCTGATGCTTTGGATATGAGGTTTCAGCAGAGATTTTATTCCCGTCCCGGTAAA
>CAYWHV010000027.1:8451-10479 GCA_964458045.1 uncultured Methanospirillum sp. | reverse complement strand
CCCTGATGCTTTGGATATGAGGTTTCAGCAGAGATTTTATTCCCGTCCCGGTAAATATTGTCATATCGGTTTTCAACATCCGGCAGTCCGGACAGGATATAATCTATCAGTATTGGTACCCGCTCTCCATAAAAAGGGATAGCATATGCATAATTCCCTTTCCCAATCATATTTTCAGAAGGATAACCGGTCATCTCTTCAATGGCCTTATTCCAGGTCAGAATAGTTCCCTTATTATCAATTGCAAACGTCGGGTCAGGAAGAAAATTTATGATGTCTGATAATTCCGCTCACTTTCAGCCAGAGCCTTTCTGCCGTCCGAAAGTTCTTCGAAATTCGCTTTTAATTCCTCTTCTGATGCGGCAAGTTCTTCATAAGCGGCATGAAGATCTTCGTGATTTCTTTCCAGGTTCAGTTCTGCCTGGTACCGCCCGGCTCCCTGTCTGATCTTCAGGGCAAGCTCTGCAAATTGTGCCCGTACGTCGCCTCCCTTCTGCAGGTAAAAATCAGCTCCGCTATTGATTGCTTCAATGACAATCTCTTCCCTGCCACGGCCGGTAAAGAGAATAAACGGGCGTTTATCCGGGATGGAGCGAAATTCTTTGAGAAATTCTATCCCGTTTTTCTCTGGCATCTGGTAATCAGATACGATAACATCAATCTGATATTCACGTAAAATCTGAAATCCTTCATCCACGGTCTGGGACGTAAAGACGATAAACTCCCTGGTTTTTTCTAGAAACAATTTTGTAATATCGAGGAGATCGGGTTCGTCGTCAACGTACAAAACAGAGATCATATCTGGACCAGAATTACAGCTAAGTTGGTTTTCATGTTTATCTAATTTTTGAGATATGCATTTCGAAATGAGACTGCCATTATCTTTTTATGTTCTCCCGTGGATTACCCACGTATGACAACCACTCTGTATGTTTTTACTGGTACCGGGAATTCTCTTGCAGCAGCAGAGTTCCTTGCACAAAAACTGGGTGATACTGTCATCGAGTCGATTCCTATCCGGATGAAAAAGGCCGGGCCGGTGATTCCTGATACCCAAAAAGTGGGTTTTGTCTTTCCTGTTCATTACAGTGGTGTTCCGCTCATACTCTCTGAATTTATACCCCGTGTCTCCCTTTCACATGTCCCGTACATATTTGGTGTTGCAACAGCGGGAGGTGTCGGAAGATATGCACTGATCCAACTTGATAAACTGCTGAAAGAAAATGGTTCGTCACTTCAGGCGGGATGGATGATCCGGATGGTCGATAATTATATTCCGTATAACGGAGCCCCGGATGAAAAGACTCAAAAAGAGATACTTGCCGATGCTGAGCACCAGCTTGCTGTTATCGCGAACTCCATTCAGTCAGAAAAGAAAGAGAAACCACATTTTCCATTCATGAGTCAGATGCTCCATTATATTCTCTATCCCCGGTTTATCAGGAGTCTTCCAGAAATTGACAATCGTTTTCATGTGGATGACACCTGTAATGGATGTGGGATATGTAGGAAGGTCTGTCCTGCTGAAAATATCAGAATAGTGGATGAACGGCCGGTATGGCAGCATCACTGTCTCTTTTGTCTGGCCTGCATCAATCTCTGCCCCAAAGAAGCGATTCAGCTGGAAGATAAAAACAGAAAGAAACGAAGGTATCATAATCCCTCTGTCCCTCTGAAAAAACTGGTTCAGATCCAGAGTGGTTTTGATAGTTCCTCTGATCAGTAAACTACCATATTTTGGATGATTCCATTCTGACAGAAAATAAGGGATAATGAGAGAATAAAGGTATCTCGAAAAATGGGGAGAAATTATGATATTCCGGTGATACCGCTCAGTTTCCCCCTGAACTGACTCATGTAAAGGTTATAGTAAAATCCTTTTTTATCCATCAGTTCAGTATGGGTTCCCCGCTCTACTATCTCCCCCTGGTTAATCACCAGAATACAGTCGGCATGCCGTATGGTGGACAGCCGGTGGGCGATAATAAACGATGTTCTTCCTTCCTGCAGATGTAAAAGACCATTCTG
>CAYWHV010000027.1:0-8351 GCA_964458045.1 uncultured Methanospirillum sp. | reverse complement strand
ACCTGGGCAATCTGGCTTCGTAAACTGTCCTGCTTCACGGTATCAATACCAACTCCATCAACCCTGATTGAGCCGGATATGATGTCATAATACCTGGTCAGGATGTTGATTATGGTACTCTTCCCTGCACCCGTCGGACCGCACAGCCCGAAAACCTGACCCGGCAGGGCATGAAAACTGTTATTCCGTAAGACTGTTCTGCCTGGAACATAGGCAAAATCAACATCCTGAAAAACCACGTCTCCGGTAATCGGGGGCATTGGCTGTGCATCCGGATTATCAGCAACAACCGGTTTCTCATCCAGAATTCTGAAAACCCTGGATGCTCCTGCTATGGCATTCATGATAAGAGCATATTCAGAGAAAATTTGAGAGAGAGGTGAGGATATGCTTGATGAAAGGCCGAGAAATGCAACCATTTCTCCAAGTTTTATGTCCCCGTCAATGACCATTGCACCACCGACGACAAGGAGCAGAATCATCTGCAGATTTGCAATGATGGTGGTTGCAGGCATGGATGTAAGAGCGACAAATTCTGCTTTCCCTCCAATTCGTGCTACATGTTCTGATAATGATAAAAATCCTGTGGTTGATGATTCCTCCTGACGGTAGGCTATGGTCACCTTCTGTCCGGCTAGTCGTTCTTCTGCATAGCCGTTTAATTCACCAAGCTGATCCTGCATATGTTCAAAGGCTGGTCCGGAGATCCTGGCGATGGCACCTGATATCCAGATGAGGCCAATTACCGCAAGATACACCAGAAGAGTCATGAATGGATTGATAAAGACCATAATTACGGTCAGGACGATGACCGTTGTTACCGACTGAAGAACCTGCTGAATGCCATTTGAGAAGAACTGGTCAATAACATCAGTATCATTTGACAGCCTGCTCATGAGTTCGCCGATCGGCTGCCGGTCAAAGAACCCAAGAGATAACGTCTGCATATGGGTGAAGAGATCATCTCTCAGATGGAACAGGGCGTCCTGAGAGATATCTGAAAGGAGACGCTGGGCGATATGACCACATATCCAGACCGCTGCAGCATCGAGAACAAAGAATATGAGTATGTGCTGCAGTTCTTCAAGTGATCCCTTCCCGGCAATAATATCGGTCGCAGCTCCCATGAGGGTCGGGAGGATACCCATGGCACATGCGAACCCAATCATGAGGATGATCGCACCAGAGAGTCTGAACCGGTATACCGTCAGATATGAGAGTAACCGGAATATGGTCACTTTCATCTCTCCAAGGTTCCCCTGCTTCATACCAGCTGGTACCTCCTCTTTCGCGGTCATACGATCCCTCCTGAATGAAGTCCTGCTCCCAGTTGTGATTCGTAAATCTCCTGGTACAGGGAATTTTCTGCCAGTAATTCTGCATGTGTCCCGGTTGCAGTAATCCTGCCCTGATCCATCAGGACTATCCGGTCTGCGGTGATAACAGAAGATATCCGCTGGGCAACAATGAATTTCGTTGCATCCTTCATATTGAGGGTAATCGCATCCTGGATCCTGGCCTCGGTAGCAACATCACAGGCACTGGTACTGTCATCAAGGATGAGTATCTTTGGCCTGATTGCAAGAGCACGGGCGATGGACAACCGTTGTCTCTGTCCGCCTGAAAAGTTTGCTCCCCTCCTGGCAACCGTTCCGTCATACTCTTCCGGGATATTCATGACAAACCCGTGAGCATCTGCTGCCTCTGAAGCAACCAACATCTCATCGTCGGTCATTTCCGGACTTCCAAAGGTAACAGAATCCCTGATGGTCCCTGAAAACAGGACCGGCTCCTGCAGGCAGAACCCAATAAGGTTTCGAAGAGTCTTTTGGGACATCTCACGGACATCAATGCCATCGATGGTTACTTTTCCTTTCGTTACATCATAAAATCGCGGGATAAGCGAGATGAGGGAGGTTTTTCCACACCCGGTCGCACCAAGAAAGCCAATCGTTTCTCCGGGTTCAGCAATCAGATTGATATCGTGAAGAACCTCTCCTTCAGGCTCACCCTTTTCGTTTCGGTACGCAAACGAGACATTATCAAAAACGACTCTCCCTTTCATGTCAGAGGGGTTTATTGGGACCGGATGAGGAGGGTCAGATATTTCAGGGGTCGCGTCGAGGATTTCGAAGATCCTGGTGAGGGATGCATTTGCCTGGGTGATAAATGGCAGCACAATGGCAATTATCAGAAGTGGCATCATCAGGATGAGGATGTACTGGGCTGCTGAGGTTACGTTTCCAATCTGAAGACCGGTTTTGGAGAGAACTTCCACCCCTCCGAAGTAATAGACCGCCCCAAAACCCAGAAATGATATGGCGATGACGGTTGGCATCAGATATGCCATGACATGCTGGGGACGGAGTGCGGTTATTCTGAGTTCTTCTGTTGCATTCCGATATTTGTCGATCTCATACTGCTGCCTGACAAATGCCTTGACAACCCTGATTCCTGTTAAAGTCTCCCGCAGGGCTTTGTTGACTCCGTCTACCTTCTCCTGTTTCCTGCTGAATTGTGGTTCGACGATGATGAAGTAGACAATAAGACTGATGGTAAAGGCGATAAGGAGCAAAACCATGATCCACATCAGGCCCGGTGCGGTATAGTACAAGATGATAATGGTCCCGACCAGAAGAAGGGGTGCCTGCATCAGGTCCATGATGGTCTGCATGACCGCAGTCTTTACATTCATGATGTCGGTGGTGAGCCTGACCAGAAGATCACTCGCCCTGAACCGATCAATATTTCCAAAAGAGAGTGTCTGGATCTTCTCAAATGTCTGTTTTCGAAGGATATGCGAACAGTATTCAGATGCCCAGACCGCGATGGATGCATTTGCAATCTGACATACTCCTGCTATGAGGGCGGCAATCAGCATCAGAAAACCGATATCAAGAACATTTCCGTAATTTTTCTCGAGAATTCCATAATCGATGAGTGCGGCACTGAGGGCAGGTATGGCAAGGGCGCCTGCAGCAAAAATGATGTTCAGGGCTATTGAGAGAAGAAACCAGCGTCTATACCCATGAAACAACGTAAAAATCCGTTTGTAATTTGACACCGTCATCCGGTCACCTGGTGAGAGGAGATATGTTCGATCAGTGTGTATTGATAGTTATTTAATTCCTCGGGAGTGATAGTTAACCATGAAAGGCGCTGAATTTAAGATAAAAATTTGTTTATGTGTTCTTTTATTTTGTGTAATTTTAATCACTCCTGTCTATGCCGGAGAAAAATACTCGTCAGGACAACCGGAGATTTCAGCTGGAATTGAAGGGAGCAATGAACTCATGAAGGGTGAAAAAACAAGTATCACTCTGCTTATTGCAAATTCAGGCCTTGTTTCAATGAAATTTATTGATGATGGTTCCATCACTCCGGACTTTCTTCCAACAACAGCTCTTTCACTTTCAGCATTCCTTGAGCCTGGGGAATCGCCAATTGTTGTTTCATCAGATCCCCAGATCATCGGTGACCTGCCATCTGGTTCGGTTGGTAAAGTAACATTTTCGATTACCGTTCCAGATTCTGCCCGTGCTGGAACATACCAGATCCCCGTTCTTCTCATGTACCGGTATATGAACATGGCGACACAGACTGGCCTGGATGAAATTGCTTATTCGTTTAAGGATGTTGAAAAAAGGGTATATCTGCCAGTTACAATCCGTCCAGCCGTTCGGTTGGAAATATCCGGGGTGAAAACCGGTGATCTGACTGTTGGCGGAGAAGGAAATATCAATATCACAATCACGAATACCGGCTCTGATGATGGAAAGGATACTGTTATGAATATCGAACCGGTTGGAAATAGTCCGGTTATCCCATATCAGAACAGTGTATATGTTGGAGACTTTCCAAAAGGGTCATCCACCACCATTTCTTATAAAGTGTCAGTATCATCTGATGCAGATCCGGATATTCAATATCCCATGAAACTCTGGGCAGATTATACCGATTATCAGGGTCTTTTGGCGGAATCCGGGAAGAAAGATGTGAGTGTCGGATTTAAACCAAAGATCAATTTTACAATTGTAAATAGTCCGAATTCTCTTGCTTCAGGAGGGAAAGGAGAGATCACGGTAGAGTATAAAAATACCGGGGTGAGTACTGTCTATAATGCACAGGCCGGGATCAATATTGTCGATCCGTTTACGAGTGAAGATGACCAGTCATATCTTGGTAATCTTGCTCCGGGAGAGACGGGAATAGCGAAATTTAAACTGAATGTAAATGATGGTGCAACTCCAAAACAGTATGCACTAGATTCGGATATCCGGTACATGGATGAAAAACAGACTGAATTTGTATCAGATCCATTGAAAGTTCCGGTTAATGTTACAGATACTGGTATTGATCCTATAGGAATCATGATTATTTTCCTTGTCCTGATCTTTGGTGGGGGATTTGTGTACTACCGTCGAAAGCAGCAGTCATGACGGTGCAGCATGAATGATAAATTTGCATTGAGATACCTTCCTCTTATTTCCATTCTGAATAAGAGAACATTCATCCTTGGACTACTCATATGGGTACTTGGAACTGGTGTTTTGTACCCGGTGAGTGCAGTCCCATTTCCGTACGGGGAACCTGAGTATTCCGTTACGGTCGTTGGCAATGAAACTCTTTATCCGGGAAATATTACCCTTCTGACGGTCATTATTCTCAATACGGCACATACGCCGGAAAAAATTTTGGATATAACTGACCCGGTTGTTTCAAGCCCGGTTGTCGGGATTGGAGTTGAACTCACCCTTCAGGTCGGTTCTTCCCCGATTGATGTCATAGGCACTCCGCTTACTATTCCTATCCTTCCTCCATCGGTACCGGTTCTGGTTTCCTTTCCGGTAATTGTGCCTGCAGATGCAAAGTCCGGAAAATACCTGTTACCTCTCCTGGTAACATCCCGGTACGCAGATGCTGTTGCAATGGAAGGGACCGGCACCAATGTCTTTCACTATCAGCCAAAAAATGTGACCCTTGAGGTACCGGTCAGGATAAAACCGGTTGTCAGAGGAGAGGTTACTGATCTTATCGTAACAAACATGTCTCCAGGACAACATGGCAGAATATCCGCAAATATTACAAATATCGGCAATTATGCCGGTAAAAATGCAATAGCAGAACTTATTTCTTATGAAAATAGTCCCCTGGTTCCGTACCAGGGAAGTTATTATCTTGGGACTATAAACCCTGGTGAGAGGAGAAGTGTTTTTTGGAGAGCAGATGTTTCTGCTACTATTGATTCTACAAATATACCTGTTACTCTGGTCATTTCGTATGAGGATGAGGATGGACTGCCTGCAACCTCAGAGCCCCTGCAGATTGGAATACCCATATCAGTCGGGCCAAAATTTTCTGTTTCCTATGAAAAACCAGTTATAGAACCTGGAGGGAGGGCTGCTGTCAGGGTAGTATATACGAATATTGGTGATGCCCCGGCTCATCAGGCAACTGCCAAGATTGTGCCGATATCACCGGTTTCATCTCCTGCTACCAGTGCAGCGTTTGGAACACTGAACCCTGGAGAGTCAGCAGAAGTTGTGTATGAGTTCATCCTTGATCAGTCTGCCCTGGTCAAAACCTATGGAGTCTTAACGGATGTAAAATACCGTGGTGAAAGTGGTTTGGTTGCACTGTCAGATCCTATGAGAATAGAGATAGATGCTGCACCTCATGGTATTCTTTCATACCTTCTCTCCCCCTTGTTACTTATCCTCCTCCTGGGAATCATACTCATCCTTGGATATTTTATCCTGAAAAAGGAAGGCAGGTTGGTCTGATGAGAAAAACCAGTAAAAGAGGCTGGATATGTCCCTGATCTCTAAATTTTACAACCGGGTTTCCGATCAGGTCATAGCCCGGCCGGCCTTGATTCTCCTCATCATGGCTTTGCTTGCCCTGGCTTCCTTTGCATCGATGGGAAATCTCTCAATGGAATCAGGAGTATCGATATATTTAGAGCATGATGACCCTTCAATGATATGGTACCAGTCGTATGTGAAGAATTTCGCAGATGAAAAAACCATTGTACTTTATATCTCGACACCCGATCCCCTTGACTATAACGTCCTGTATGATCTCTCTGTTTTTGAAGAGGAAGTATCCCGGATACCTGGAGTAATTTCTGTAACAACAATTGCCAGCGTCATAAAGCAGGCGAATGGTGGAACTCTTCCGACTTCAAAGTCCGAGATTCATGCTGCATTTGGGCGGATCCCTCCGTCATACCAGGAATCAATGGTTCCGGATTCTGTTCATACCCTTGGAGTAGTGTTGGCAAAGGGAGATCCGGCATCACTCCTTGACCCAATTGGCCAGGTCATTTCATCCTCTGTTCTTCCACCTGGTATGAGTATTGAGATGAGTGGAAGCGATGCATTTGATGAACAGATGCTCGATGCCATGACTGGTCAGATTGTAGTCATGATTCTTGGAGCATTCACATTAATGCTCATTGGTCTTTTGGTACTGTTCAGCTCGGTCAGATACCGGCTTCTCCCCCTGCTTTTTGTAATGCTGGGTCTTATCTATTTATTCGGTGTTCTGGGAACATTCAGGTTAAATCTCAATATTGGAGCCATTGGTGCATTTCCTGTACTATTAGGACTTGGTATTGATTATGCAGTCCAGTTTCAGTCTCGACTTAATGATGAACTTTTCATTTCTCCACTTCATGAAGCGGTCAGGACGACCATCTGTAATACCGGGTTTGCAGTCTTAAATGCAATGATCGCTACTGCAATGGGGTTTATTGTATTATATATCACCCCGCTTCCGATCCTGGTAAGTTTTACCCAGACTGCAATAATCGGGATCTTTTGTGCATATGGGGCAACCCTGTTTGGATTTCCAGCCTTAGCGCTCTTATTACCATATAAACCAAAAATTTCTGATCCAGCACTGGGTCCTGGCCTTTTTGATCGATACAATCATCTGTTATCGTATATGGCTGGAAAAATTGCAAAGTCACCAGTTATCCTTCTTATCCTGGTGCTTATGCTGGCTGGAATAGGATTGGTTGTCGATGACCGGATAGCGATTGATACCACTGAAGATTCAATGGTTCCTCCTGATATGCCTGCAAAGGTAGTGATGGACAAAATTGAAACGACGCTCGGTTCTCAGATGCCGGTTGAGTTAATCATTACCACTCCTGACATAACATCTCTTGAAACCCTGCGTTGGATGGATCGGTATGGCGAATTTATTTCTGATGTGTATTCAGATAAAATAATGAGCGTCTCCAGTATTGCATCCCTTGTCAAAAGTTATAATGATGGTACTCTCCCCCGCTCACAGACGGCACTGAATACGATTCTTGCCCGGATCCCCGCTGATGAAAAGAGACAATTTGTGGCGGATGATATTACCGGCCTTATGGAGATAAAAACGATATCTCTTATGGCAGGGGAAATGAGCAATATGAAAGCGGTTTTATTATCTGAGACTGGATGGCCGGAGCCACCACCGGGCCTTTCTGTTCATTCCAGTGGGGAATTTGAGTTAAATGCAATAACATATGATGATATTGTCCTGTATAAGCCAATTATGACATATCTTGCCTTTATCATGATATTTCTGTTCTTACTTATTGCATACCGGCATATTGTAGCAGTTGCTCCACTCTTTCCGATCATCTGTGTCGTCGGGTGGAATGCGGTAGTCATGTGGGTATTTTCTATCGATTATACCTTTATTACGGCATCTCTGGGGGCGATAACTATCGGTGTCTCATCTGAATATACGATTCTCATGATGGAACGATATCTTGAGGAACGAAAGACAAGTCCTGATCCCTACACTGCTATCCAGAATAGTGTGCAAAAGATTGGTGCATCTGTGACGGTTTCCGGGCTTGTAACCGCTTTCGGGTTCTCGGCACTTCTGCTTTCTTCATTTCCGATTATTTCTAATTTTGGGATTATGACTGTAATCGCCGTCTTATTTTCATTAATTGGTGCAATCATTATTATGCCGGCAATACTGGCATTACTTGGAGCATTTGAGGAATGGCTTATCCGAAGAAGGTCACCTGATAAAATTTCTGATTCAAATATTTCTCCCTGATAATTTATCGTTCATTTTTTACATCTCTCACAGAGATACATGCGACAAAGGTCAGGCCGAGTCTGATGGACGGTGCACATGGCACGGTGTTGATCATCAAACCGGAGGAATGGACAGGCAAGTGGTCGTTTATCAAGAATGGTGGTTGTGGAAAAAATTGCCCTTTTGTCCTGGTCAATAGTAACAACCTGCTGGACTCCGGTGATCAGGTACTGGATCCGATAATCAAAAAGTCCGATCTGCTCCATGATACCAAACACATCAGCCATGTAGCTACAGCA
>CAYWHV010000026.1:9227-15085 GCA_964458045.1 uncultured Methanospirillum sp. | reverse complement strand
GGCTTTCCAAATAGTCAAGGACCGTCTCAAGATCTCCAAGGGTCTTTGGTTTAATCCCACAGACAAGACGGATCATCGGGGCTTCAACATCCACATTGGAGCCTCCGACATCGATGGGTGTTCTCCGTCCCATCTTCTCTATTAAATGGTCAACCAGATGCCGTCCATGACTGATATGAGTCGCTGCCCCGATACAGGCGGCAAGAAGCACAATACGGGATTGCTGAGCTTCCATCCCAATCCCGCATGCTCCCCGCTTCCCCTCGGAAAGGTCACACTTCCCATAGGTACATAAACAGCAGAGGTCACAAAAAGGAATATACAATGGTTTATACCGGGAAAGAAGCATCCGATCCCAGTTTCGGAGTGCGGTATGGTCAGGGAAGGGGGTGGGCCCTTCCTTTTCGTCCCATTGTTCGCCCTTGATCTTCCCAATCTGGATGTCCAGATCCTTTACGGATCCGGTCGAGCTTTTCGCTTCGCTCAAACGTATATGAATATTTTTTCTGTTCACAGGTATCCGGCCGGAGAGTTGCTTCTCATAAGTAGCAATTCATTATGGTTTAATGTTTTACCTCTGTTGATCATTCCGGATGGGAAGGGTTTGTATACCCGGCTGTTGCAAGTATCTTTTCAACTGAAACCGGACCGGGACTGTCAGATACAATGCCGAATATGCTCTCTCCTGCTATTGTCCTTCGTGAGACTTCATCGTCATATGCAATTTTTCCAAAGAACCGGGTATCAGGGATGGCTGTTGCCCGCTTGCCAAGTTCCTCCGGAAATAAAAATCCGCCAACGGAGATGAACCGTTCATACTGTATCCCGCATTCATCCGCAATTTTTTTCGCTCGTTCAAGGTGAGCAAAGGATTTTGCAGACGGTCCAAGGACATCAATGATATCGTCAACCCTGACTGTTACCCGCCGGTTCAGGTGTTCCAGTCCTCCGGGTGCATCGATGATGACATAGCGGTATTGCTTTATAAGCCGGCCCAGGGCATCACGAAGGGCTGCATCAGGCATACAATAACATCCCTCAACCCATTTGGTCCCAATGGCGATGAAATCAAATTTCTCACCTTCATACATACCCTCCTCCCAGATCCGGTGTTCAATCCGTTCGGATGGCGGGACTCCGATCGTGGTTCCTCCTCTCTCGATAAAGGTGTCTTCAATAAGTTCTGCAATGCTTTTTTTCCCTTCCCGCTGTAGATCCACCCCAATCATCTCGCCAAGACTCTGATCCGGGTCCAGGTCCACAAGGAGCAGGGGTGTCTGCCCTGTTCTGATGAAATAATCCGCAATAAGACTTACAAAGGAGGTTTTACCGGTTCCTCCCCGTCCCATGATAACGATGGTCTTCATGATTTTCTTGTTCCTTCAATCCAGTTTTTTAAGTCTGATATTGCCTTTGTTGCCGGTGTATCCAGGTGAACCGGTGATATCCCCCTGACTCCGGCATAAAGAATCTCTTCATCATAGGGAATGACTGCAGCAACCGGGACCTTTAGCGATGATGCCACGTCTGAAATCCGGGTGAACGATTCCTCTCCCCTGACCCGGTTTGCGACTATTGCAACTCGTGGGATGCCTCCTTCCCTGGCCAGACGTGCAATACGCTCCGCCGTAATCAGGGATGCCTGATGTGCATCGGTGACGATGAGCATCATATCAACATGTTCAGCCGTACCTCTTCCCAGATGCTCAATTCCTGCTTCCATGTCAAGGATGATGACCTCGTCTGATTCGGTTATCAGATGGCCGATAAGATTTCTGATGACGCTGTTTGCCGGACAGGCACACCCTGACCCCATCGACTGGACCGTTCCCATAACCAGGAGGGAAACTCCACAGGGTGTCTGAACTGACTGGTTTTTGATGATATCATCCACCGTAAAGACCAGTTTAAAAACTCCGGGGTAATCTGTCCTTGTCTTCTCTTCGATGATGGATGTATTTTCTGCAATGGGTATGATCTTTTCAAGATCATTTTCGGTCATGCCGAGTGTCAGAGCAAGGTTTGGGGATGTGTCTGCATCGATAGCTATCGTTTTGTTCCCCGCAGCAGCATATTGACAGGCAAGGGTTCCGGCAATGAATGTCTTTCCAACTCCTCCTTTCCCGGTGACGGCTATTTTCATATGTAGGGACCTCCCCGAATACTGAATGCCTGCTGATACGTATATAAGAAATCACATAATTTTCGCATCATAATAATGACCCCTGGTTTAAACATTGTAGATTATCACCCCTATGAACAATATCCCGGAAGAGAAGAATCCATAAACAGATGCACAAATCTGAATGCTGATAGATCGTCATCAGGTATCTTTTTTTGTGTAACCATAAGAAATTCATATCAGATACCTGACCAATGTATGCGAATTCCTTCCTCACATAAGAGTTTCAATATTTTCTCTTTTGAATGAGCCCGAATATGTATACACACATTATCTGAAAACATAGAGTCCTGTCAATGATACCATAATTGCAAGTGCTCCGGTGAAAATATTCACTGCAGTCCAGCCAATTCTCATGGGATTTTTGGCACTCGATGATGGATGACCGGTTTTGATCTGATTTCCAGTCCATGACCAGAAGCTTATTCCATGATACAGTAAGGCAAACCCTGGGATGAAACACAGGGAATATCCCCATTCATATCCAAACAATAAGCCTGCACCGGCAACACCATATATCCATCCAAGCGAAACATCCGCAATGGTTATCGCTTCTTCATAGACTTCATATTCCGGAAGATTGTCTTTCTCCCAAATTCCTAACCTGATCGCCAGATCACGGTTCATTACAGATATTAACTGACCTAACCAGTGAAATCCGAACCCGATGATGAGGATCAATATCCCTGAAATAATTTTAACGATCTCAAAAATCAGTTCCATACCTTTAACCTATGGAACAAGTAAGGAGATTGGTATTCATTAAACTTTTTACAAATCTGGTTCGCGATGATCTGAAGAAAGCCAATAAAAAAACAGAGCACTATACCATCAATGAACGGATGAAACAATTTTCTATCTGAAAAACCTGCTTTCACTTTAATGGTATGCATTCGCATTTTGCTGAATGCAGAATTGATGAAATGGGGCGATCAAAAACCTTAACGTATGATTTATCAATTTTTGAAATAATAATTACCATATACGTACATACCAGGCAGATATCATACCATTGATGAAAAAGAGGATTATTTCAAGAAAAAATGAATATAATTTTTAATTTAGAGACTTGAAGGGATATAATCTTCAATCTCTCCATCTTTTACCATTTTAAACCCAATCGGATATGTTGCGACCCCATGGTCATCTATCTGAACGAAACCGAGAGCTCCATCATATGTCCGGTTCTGATACCAGGATGCAATACATTCAGAAGAATTCCCACATTCAGATATTGCAGAGAATAAGGTCGTTAATGCATCATATCCTTCCGCCCCGTAAAATGTTGGCATCTCTCCATACTTTTCATAATACCGGGTAAAAAATGGATGCGATTCATTAAGCTGCGGAGTTGTGAAGATAAGACCAT
Source organism: uncultured Methanospirillum sp. (assembly GCA_964458045.1). Lineage (GTDB taxonomy): Archaea > Halobacteriota > Methanomicrobia > Methanomicrobiales > Methanospirillaceae > Methanospirillum. The sequence goes on along the minus strand of CAYWHV010000026.1, from coordinate 11,534 downwards.
CAGTTTCATCAATTTCAGTAAGTGTATTTCGTTCAATAACCCGGGTCCCTATGATTGGTGAAAGAATATTATTGGTTCTTAACAATTTGATAACTTCTCCTCCTTCAGATACACTGAGCAGGAGAAGAACGTCTGGATCTGCTTCGCTTATTGATGAAATATTCAGGGTTGTTGCAACATTATTCTGATCATACCGTGAATCAAGGACAATACTATCCGGGAGAGCCTCATGCAGAGCAGCATAATATTCCCGGCTGTAGTCATTATCGCCACCAATGATTGCGATTCGTTCAAATCCATCCAGGTAGGATACAAGCAGCGGTAGTTCCTGCTGTACACCGGGTGTAAACCGGATTAACCGGTCGGATGTGTGAGACCGGTTTATTGCTGCACTTCCAAGTGCTAAGTGGACGATGCCTGTATCCGCTGCATCAGGATAAACTACGTTGGTAGTCCAGCTTGAGACGGTAATTACCACGGGAATATCGGGATGTGATTCTTTCATGGTTTCCCATGAAGAAACAGATACCGAAGGTTCACTTCCCCCGTCCATGATTATCGGTTCAATGTTCAAATCAGGGTATTCCTCCTCTACTATCTGAAAAGCCCGAATATATTCATCCCCGATATCTTTAATAAATCCACTTTGCATGACCAGAATTCCAATACGAACCAGATCATTATTGGAGAGCGTATCATTCTGATCACCCTGAAGAACATCCTGCCCACTATCAGACATTACAATAATTCCCGGTGAAGCGGATATGAAAAGAAGAAGGATCATGAGCAGAGAGTACCGTTGTATCATGTATAGTAGAGTATATTTTTTATTTTGAAAAATGTTAGTATATTTTTGGATCACACATTCTGTCCGGGTAGAGTATCGACATCGAATGAGCACCATAGATGTCATGATTACGGATTGATTGTACCCCGATATTCTGGTACTGGGAGGTAATATCAGGATTTTTTGGATCTCCAATTGGAGAAGGACCGGCATTTATCCCCAGAAGCGGGAGAATCTCTCCGGTAACCTGGGAGGGATCAATCTCAATCTGACAGGAGGTAGCTTCGGCGAAATCTGGACTAATAAGTACTATGCATGTGATGAGAATAATGAATTGAATGTGATTTCTTTTCATTTTCATCATGGTTTTTTTGGTTTTTGAAGCGGGAATGGTCTCTCTTCACGGGGAGTTTCTGTTAATGGAAGGCCCTCTTTGACAGAATCATAGGTAACCCGTTCATATGAATAGCGGGCATTGATGATATCATCTGATAATGTTTTTTCGGGTAAAATTCCTTCTTCCATGATCTCACTGACCGTTCTGCTCCGGCTCCCGGTAGGATCACGTGCATGGATATATTCAAAGAATTTGTATGTTGCTTTTACCTGTTCAGAGGTACTATGGGTGATAGCTCCAAAGACACTATTCACGTTTGAGTTCGCCATCTCCTGTTCTGCCTCTCGTTCAGGTTCCATGGTTCCGATTATCCGGTGACTCAGCCATCGGTGTTCAGTTCCATTTACTGTTCCAACAATGATATAGTCATTTACTCCTTTTCCCTGACTTTGTCTATCGGAACGTATACCAGGATCTCCTGTGTTGAGAAATCCTGAACAGGTATCATATCTGATGGTGGAAGGGAGAACTGTTTTATCCTGTTCATCATTGGCACAACCCGATGATATATTTGGATTTAAGGGTGCTAATGCTTCCATCATGTCATCAAGTGTTCCCAGATATGGTTCAGGGTTTTTGGTATGCTTCAACCGTTCTAATTGTGCTTCTTCCGGAGTATAATCCGTATATCCATCCCATCCCCCATGGTAGATACTATGATGATGAAGAGCAATTTCATGTCCATTTTGTTCCCATGATTTTACTTCGGATAGTTTTTCGGGATCAGATCCTATCATCTCTCCCCACTGGGGAGTGAACATAAGGGTTAATGAAATCCCATAGGTATCAGCCTTATTTACCATTTCTCTTAATACAGCATATGCAGCCTTTAATTTTTGTTCCTGTTGAAATGCCCCGTGATATGGTTCATTGTGCACCGCGATAAAGTAAAAAGGAAGAGATGGGTCGGTTGTATTTTCCGGAGACGTCAATGGTTCAGCTGTTCCTGGTGATATAATAAAGCCAATAGAGAGAATAATAAAAAGAATGAACATCCCGTTTCGATTTTTCAGGATATTATCCCATGGATTATTCATGATTGTTGACATTAGGAGTTTTGGCGTATAAAGAATTGTGTTCAGGGAATCATGATTCATCTTGGAGAAATTCTGATGAACTGAGT
>CAYWHV010000026.1:0-9127 GCA_964458045.1 uncultured Methanospirillum sp. | reverse complement strand
TGCGGAACTTCACTTATGATTCTGGAGTGATATGAAAAAATTAGGATTTGGAACGCTTCGTCTTCCCCTCACCAATCCGAATGACAATGCCTCAATCGATCAGGAGTTGTTCACCCATCTGGTAGATGAGTTCATGGGGGCAGGATATTCCTACTTTGAGACAGGGTATGCCTATCATATGATGGGTGCTGAAGATGCATTACGGAGAGCCCTTGTTGACAGATATCCACGTGAGTCCTTCATTCTTGCGGATAAGATGCCGACCTATAACCTGAAAATCGTTGAGGATTTGGAGAATATCTTCACCGAACAACTCAGACGATGTAATGTCTCATTTTTTGATTCCTATCTCATTCATAACCTGGGAAGAAGCCGGTATCCAAAGGTTCTAGAACTTGGAGTCTTTGATTTTATTCACCAGAAGAAAGAGGAGGGGTTAATTCGGAATATTGGTTTTTCTTTTCATGGAACGCCTGACCTGCTTGAGGAGATTCTTACAAACCATCCAGAAGTAGACGTGGTGCAGCTGCAGATCAACTACCTTGACTGGGAGCATATCTCCATCCAGTCACGGAGATGTTATGAAATTGCACGGGGTTATGGAAAACCCATTATCGTCATGGAGCCGGTGAAGGGCGGAGGACTTGCTTCCATCCCAAAAGAAGCTGAAGATCTCATGAGAGAGGTCAGGCCGGATGATTCTCCTGCTTCATGGGCACTCCGGTTTGCTGCAGGTCTTGACGGGGTTATCATGGGATTGAGCGGGATGAATTCGATACAGCAGGTGAGGGATAATATCAGGACTTTTGATAATCTGACTCCCCTTACCGAAGAGGAACATGCAATACTTCAGGAGGTTGCCCAGATTATCAACAGGAGTATTACCGCCCCCTGTACTACCTGCCGGTACTGTATCGACGTATGCACACAGAATATCCCGATTCCAGTTCTTATCTCAATATTCAATGATATGAAACGGTATGGAGATCGGTCATTTCCACGGGTGCATTACCAGCATGCCGTGTTTGGTCAGGGGAGAGCTGGTGATTGTATTGCGTGTGGTGAGTGCGAACAGATCTGCCCGCAACATCTGCCCATTCGGAAAATCTTACAGGAACTTGCAGAAAAGTTCGGATAAAAAGGTGGATGTGGCGAATAGATCCATGCAGATCCATACTCACAAAAAAGGGTTAGAGAGTTTTTGTAAAGCGTACCCGGTCTGCATTTGATTCAGGATTAAGACTCTCATGAATGATGGCATCCATGAAAGACCCATCTTCGGAGATGGTAAAGATGAAGATACCCGTTTCGGTCCAGTTGCCAAAGTATTCTCTCCCATCCTCTGATACGGTGCCATTTAATGATCCTGACTCGTCATTTACTCCCTCAAGCGGGTGATTTGTCCCGGAGATAGAAGTCCCGTCCTGAAGGAACGAATAGATCTTCCGTTCTGTCGTCCAGTTCCCGGTCCATGGGTTTTCAGGATCCACAATCTCACCAACTCTGGTAGCAGTCGCTGAGTGAAGAACTTGTTCTGTCATCGTTCCAAACGGGTCGATTGTCCCGTTGATGGTAAAGGACATATTATCATCCGAAAGAGTCTGAACCACGGATCCTGACTCTATCCAGACCCCTGAATAGGTTATCCCATCATCTGAAATTGAGCCTTCCAGTCTTCCAGGATCTACCATTACACCATCAGCCGGTTCATATTCTCCGGTTATCCCGGTAGCATCCTGCTCAATGAATATGGTGAAGTTCGTGCCTTCCCATGTTCCATTCCAGATGTAATCTGTACCTACATCTGAACGGGTGTCTTCAGCAGATACGAAGGAGATTGAAAGCAGAGCAATCAGTACCATTACGCCGGTACATAAAATTTTTCTCATGGAGTCCCACTTGTTCCTGGTGAAAAGGTTCTTCATGGTACGAATTAAGGATATCGAAATGAGATGAATTGTTATTTTGTTAACCGGTCAAAACCCTCGTGTTTTCAGGGATATGACGATTTCATCACTAGTTCTGTCGTACCGGGCACTAACCCGCAATTGATTGATTATTTCATCTCCTGTGTCTGTCAGATCTTTTCTATACGAATCAATCCCGATCTCCCATCAGAAACAAAGCCGCCTTCTTCTTTGGCCAATCCCGGATCATTCCCCTGACCTGGGTGACCAGGACGGCATACTCATCGGAGATGATTATCCTGTTTCCTGATTCAGATAGTTTCAGGTCCGCAGCGGGAAGACCATTCAGAAGCAGGATGAGATCTCCGGTCGGGATAGACCTGATAACCCCGTTCCCATCCCTGATAACGTCAATCATACCATCCTCTCCGGGCCTGAGCCGTCCGACCTTTTTATACCTGACGGGTGGCTTGTCCCGTTCTGATGTCACGATGAATGTCACTGTCCGCCCCCGTTCCGTGCCTGCTCCCGGGAGTAACAGGTAGAACAGATACCGGTCTTTGTTTCATGATCATACCAGGAAATCCCCCCAAGGTTACAGATAGGACATCGGCCATAGTCCTTATCTGCCTCTACCATCCGGGACGTATTGAGTGTTCCGGGAAGGGTGATAAAGGACAGGCTCACCCTGGCAACCGCCTTTGAATAGCATTTCTGGCAGAGGACCCGGGAAATTTTTTCTTCTCCCTTATCACCGGAGGGTTGTTTTTCGGTGTAATGAATCCATTTTGCTCCACAGATGGCACATGGTCCGGAGTGGATGCCGTGAACTGTAGTATATGCTTCAGGATCAATCGCTGCTATGGTCAGTCGGATCCTCTCTCTCTTCTGGGGTGGGAGATCATCTTGTCCAGGTGAATCCGGATGTATGTCCCGCCCCTCAGTTTTTGTTTCTGATTTTGAAACGACGGATGAGTCTTTCTTATTTTCGTATCCCGTATTGTGAGGGGTGGGAGCAAAATCCGCAGTGGGTGATGGATAGTCAGGTGCAGGTGCTCTATATGCACCCTCATCTTCCCGGCCTTCAGTATTCTTAGTACTATTATTTTTATTATAAGAGTTATTTTCAGAATCCACTCCCGAATAGTTCGAATCATCAGGGGTGGGAGTTCCCGTCCTGTGCGGATTTTCTCCCGCCCTCCCACTCCCGTCGTCATCATGATCAGGGCTCTGCTTATCCTGGTCAGACCCCTCGGAATCGAGCCAGCACCCTCCACCAGATACCCAGTTCTGGTATACCTCATCGTCCCAGACAAAGCACTTGCAACTTCTTCTGACCCGTCCTTCCTCATCCGTGACGGTTCGGTCAAGGTAGGAGACAGCCGGACATTTTTCAAGGAGCCCTGAGTAATCCTTTCCATAACTATTGTATCCGCAGATCTGTTTCCGGATAGTCCGTTCTGATGAACCGGTGAGTTTGGAAAGCTCTGCAGCGGTGAACTCCTGTTTCCCGCTCCTGAGAACAGTAATGAGGTCTGATTCACTTCTGGTCAGTTTTGTTATCTGACTTCCTGATTCACCATTCAGTGCCTGGTATATCCGGTTTGCATACCTGAAATCATCGATATTTGCATATATGACCGGCTGCCCGTGTGCCTGTGTTTTTTCACGCTGGAACTGACAGAGACAGGCAATGGATTTGATGAGGTCCAGGAGCATCCCCGGGTTTCTCCGGTTCGCTGATGAGGTAAACCTGATCCGGGTTGCATAGGGAATGACCACATAGACTGGTGAGAGTTGTTCCCATATCTGCTGACATACGATTACTTCATCCCTGTTTAAGGTCTCTGCTGTGGGAAGGGCAGCAGCTGATGCAAGTTCCCGGACCAGCACTTTCTCATCCTGCTCACGGCTGTCATCTATCCAGCAGGTCAGCATCCGGTTCCATATCTGGTCATCACCGGTTCCTTCCTTTTTGGCTACCCACCAGACACACCGCTCAGGAATAATGCAGACCTGGCCTTTTCGATCTTTATTGACCGTCCGGTAGATGAACGGTTTTTTAAATGAGGTGGTCACTCCTTTGAGCGTCTCCTGCATTGAGTCAGAGAGGGAGACATCATCAAGACAGAGTGCAGTGCCGGGTTTTAAGTCTTCTGCGTAAAATAATGCCTTATCGCTGACCCTGCCATCAAGTCGGGAGTCCTGGGGGATATGCTGGATCATGGTATCAAAGGCATGACTTTTTCCTTTGCCAGATTCACCGGTGACAAGGACATGAAGTCCGTTTGAATTGATCACCGTCCGGGATGCAAATGACATGATCAGACATTGGGCAATGACGAAATCACCCTCATGTTCCTGAGCGAATGAGTTTAGGATGTACTCGATAGGGTTTCCATTCGTGAGAATGTCATAGGCCGTCTTTCGATGCACGGAGATATCGGTATCCTGATTCGTGGTCTGGATAATTTCCGTGGTCTCCGGATGGTTCCCATAATATTCCGCCTTTGCCTGTGCCTTTTCCCGGATACTTCTTCTCCGGTACGTTTCATAGTCCGGTTTCCCCCGTCCTTTGGGTCCTTCGAACCGTTCTTTGAGTTCTTGCCATCGCTGCCTGCCTCCTCCGCAGGAGTTATGATGACATCCGGCGAAGATTCCTCCATTGTCAAACTGAATGGCATATGCTCCGTCTGTGTGGGCAGGAGAGAAGGGACATTGGTCAAAGAGGAATATTCTCCCCCCGGCGAATGGTTTCTCCCTGAATGAGAGTCCATGTGAGGAGAGCCATACTCCGAGATCCTCTCCGAATGAACTGGTTCCCGGTGCTTTCGACGGGTTCATTTCCACTGGACATTCGAAAAGGAGTGATGAGAGATGAGCGATCTGTTCATACTCGACACCATGGACCTCTTGTGGAACTTCCAGGAGAAGAGATCTGCGATGAGGCCGGGTACTGGTCGAATCCCCTTTTCTTGAGAGGGTTCCGTACAATTTCCATATCCGGGCTGCATTCGAGACAGATATATCAACTTCAGACTCTTTGTCAGAGAAGAATGTGGAGAGGACGGTGAGACAGTTTTTGATGAGGGTCGTGCTCTCCTGGGTGTTTGGCAGCTCGATGGCATAGAGAAGATGAGCTCCGTTCCCGGAGTCTGCAATGACCGGGTCAGGCCATCCTCTTTCGGAGAGGAATTCCCTGATCTTTTCTGCCTTGTCATGTGCTGCAGCATGTTCTGCATCTGAAGATGATATCCCGGCAGGCCTGACCGGATCTATGTCGATTGGGAACCAGAGCCGGTGTATGATATCTCCATCCGATGTCTGCGGTTCTCTCTGCCCTGCCCGTTTCATCCGGTTTGCACACCGGGAGAGGAGATCAGGATGAACCTGGTTTAAGGTGATGTAAATCCCTGATATGCCTGATGTAGAGTCCAGAACTGCTGCATCCCGTGCCAGTCGGTCAAAATCCGTGTAATATCCGTAATGAGTCCGTTCACCAAGAGCCCTGAGCTCGACTACTGATCCCTCCGGAAAAAGAACAGAGAGAGCGGTCCGGATGGATTCCTCCGGGTTCATCTCCTGACCTCCGGATGGTCATGAATATGTCCTTCCTGGTCCCTGACTTCCCAGACAAAGGATGAGGGCCGGACTCCCCAGGACTGACTCCAGACGATGAACATCGCATTCATGGCCAGGGTGATGATCCGGCGTCGCCCCTTTCTGCTACGTCCGGTTAATTCCGTATACCTCTCCGGATACCGGTCTATCTCATCTTCGATCTGGAACCGGCTGATGAGGGAATCACATGGCCGTATTGCATTGAGAACGGCCTTCCTGACCTCTGCATGGTGCCGTGATCTCATAATCCGGCCTCCCTGATGGATATCGCTCCGCCGGGGAGTATCTGATAGCGGGACCGCCCGCCTGGATGGTAGAGCCAGAGTTCTGACCTGCCGGGGACCATCCGATCCTGCATGAGGGAAGAGATTTTTGTTACCTCATCATGGCAGGATCTGATGTTTTCGGTTCGTGCAGTACATACAAGCAGGCCAAGGATGGTGTCACGGTTCCAGGCGATGAGATCAAAGATCCGATCTTTTCCGCAGCACCGGTCGATGAGATAGCCATGTGTTTTCAGATCACTGATGGCAAACCAGATGGCACATCGCCGTGTTTTTGTTTCAGACGACATGGCCGGCTCCGGTTTTTTGTGGGGGAAATGATATTATCCGTATAAATCTATAGCTTAGAACTGCCCCTGCCCAAATCGTTATGCCGGCAAGCTGAATGATAGAGCGGGGGTATTCTTTTCGTAATCGTGCTTTTTGTCGCATGGTCTTCTCCATGGTTGTTTTTTGTTCTGGTTTTCCGGATTGTGTATACCGGAATAGATTCTCCCGATCATCAGGGTTTTTTGACGCAAGAGAGAATTGGCTGTTTGTGTTGTCATTGGTAAATCCCTGAATGATTCGGGGTCTTCTTAGATGGTTTGCAAGTACTGATACATCCTGTTTTGCATCTGGTCCCGGTAGTTTCGGGGAGGGCATCGGATGTTTCCTGAATAATTGCGGTAAGGGGCTCTTTTCCCGAAGCGGCAATAGGTGTGATTTGTGAGGATGAACGATCCTCCATTCAAGGTTGCATGAAGGGGTATTTGAATTTCAGGTAAACAGGGTGAAAGTGAAAAGGGGGGTAAGAACGGAGGACGGTGTGATAGTGATCCAGGTGATTGGAGAGCGGGATGGGTTGGGTTTTACTTTCGCGAATAGGGTTTAGATATTTAAAGATTTGGGGCTTATGGTTTGGAAAAAATTGATCGAGAGTATTTAAACGCCCTAAGAGGGAGCGGGGCAGGTGGTGCTTGGGAGGAGGTACGGGAGTGTGTTGGAACAGAGTGAATACTTGAGATCCGGTTCTTCAAAGAAGGAGAGATATTGATAGTCACCTATGAAAGAATTCCAGATATTCTTCATTTGTCAGCCCGGCTGTACGGATTAACTTCCGAAGCAATCCTGGCCCCAGTTCTTTTCCTGAATGCACAGGGATCGACAGATGAACTGGGCTTCCTTCTTTAATCAGGATATAATGACTGCCTTCGATATGGTTCACTATCCAACCGGCTCTTTTAAAAGCTGCAACATGGAGATCGCCTGATGCCCTGGGTAATTTAGGCATGGGTACTTTCAGGGATCTCAAAAGAGAAGGAGAAGTTTTCTGGATTATTATTCAGAAGTTTGCATGTAGCAGTTTTAATCCGACTGGTAATACAGCCGGCGATTGCTTCATTGATAGACTCCAGAGCTTCTTCGAGGGTATCTCCTTCAGTCAGACAGCCCGGAAGTTCAGGGCATTCCATAACGAAATGACCCTCTTCATCTTTTTCACAGAGGATGGTTAGTTTCATGATGATCAATACGATTATTAAATTTTGTTATAGGATCTTATTTTCTGAGCAATAAACATCTTTCCCTGATATTCCAGGATTCAGTTTTCAAATCCTAGGTGCCTGAGAACCTCATTTGTGTTCTCCAGCCGATAATCAACCCTTCTGATGTGAGCTTATATCAGATCTCTGCAACTACGGGATCAGGGTACAAAGAAGTGATATTCCATTCATCAAAAAAACGAATCATTGATGATATCAGATGAGATCGAACAGATTGTTTTCTCATCTGATCTATTGCTTCTCCCATCACGGTTATTGATGTAACGAGGGGAAAATTAATATTCGCTGCGTGATTCAATATGGTTTGAGTCTTGTAATTCAAAGCACATTCAAAAAAGACACAGGTATCAAGAAAAATAGACTTTACCATTTAATAGATTTAAGTCTGCGCATTTTCTCATCAAATTCTTCTTTTGTAACTACAAAAGAGATGAGGCCACCCCGCCCAACTCCCCCGCCATATGGTAACATGCCCCGCTTGTAAGGCTTACCAATATTTTCTCTTGGGTCCAGTTCAGCTTCCATTATTATTACATGGAAGAGGAATAGAATTAATATTTCCCTTCTATCTCTTGATTATTACTTCTCCCAATCTCATCTGTCTGCCATACCAATAAGTAAATTTGATGGCTTCTACTATCATCCTGCATACTGTAGTCACCGAATGGTAAAGGATATTTGCCACCGATTTATGTTCCCAATTGTCTGAGAGAAGGGACTCATCTCATTCGGGAATAATATAAAACCAGACAATCAATGTGAAAGTTCAGACTGGTGGACATTTGGTCTGTCAAGAAACCATGTCCCATCTGTGGGAGAATACTGACTCATTACCTGGAGTGACTGGGAACGCTCTGCAAGGCTTGTTATATTCGGGCTGTAACAATGAAGCACAGTCAGTTCATATTATTCTCAGTTTTATTAATGTTACCCAGTAGTGGAGATAGATCTGGGCGGGATAGGGTTGTTTCAAGTCGGGAAAGCCCAGGTGATCTCGGCTGTTTATTGGTTAGGGGATGAGGTGATCCGGGACCAGGATGGAGGATCAGTGAGGATGATATGTCTGTCCAGGAGAAGGAGAGGGTAAGGATGGTTATTCCGGAGCGGTTGTATGTGATTCCGGTCCGAAGGTTGAAACAGGTCCTTGAGATGAAGGAGAAGAAAGAGGCAGTGTTTAGGATGAAATAACAATGGAATATGTGATTGCCTGCTATGCGAGATTTATTCCATACGAAATTTGTGATATTTCCACGTGAATAGATTAGAGAGGACGCCGATTAACCCCCCTTTTTGCTTTGAAGATGTATCCATTTTTTCAATGTGATATGTATTGCAGGTGATAAAAAACCCAATTGCACTATCAAATTACCAATATTCAATAAACGGATCGAAAAATGAGGGTGAATTATTTTTTTATTTTCTCATAACTTTTTGAAAAACAAACATTGGTTCATCGCTTTTGGGATCATCTACTCTAATTATATGAAAACCACATTTGTTTACATAAAAGTACACATTTCTCATCAAACAAGGTGGTGTTACTGTTGTCCACGTCTTCGTTTGTGGATATCTGTTTTCAATTTCCAACCATGCTCTATAACCGATGCCTCTGTCAAGATTATTAGAGTCGACAAATAAAAGGCTTAAAATGTTGTTATTATCCTCATGAATAGTTAATACAGCCCCTCCCACCATTGTCTCGTCTTGATAAAAAACTAATGGAGTTTCTTCTGATTTTTCGAGTATGCCATCAATAGAAGGGAGGTCTTCA
>CAYWHV010000025.1:0-15254 GCA_964458045.1 uncultured Methanospirillum sp. | reverse complement strand
GTGGGTCTGCATCCATGGCCTTTCGGATCTCTGATGCACTCCGGCGGGAAGCACCCTATATTGTCATTGATGAAGATCGTTCTGCCCAGAACCTGATGGTTCCCTGCTACATGAGTTCTGCTGATGTCCGGTCACTTGCAGCCCTGCTTGCAGGAGATCGGGGATGGCTTATGGATACGTCATTTATTATTGCAGGGTCCGGGATGGAACTCTTAATTGCTCAGGCAGACCGGATAGTCCGGCTCTGTCAGCATCAGCCGCATGCCCTCTCTGTCCCTGAATATCGGAACGGGCTGTATGCATATTATGAAAAAATGACTGGTTTCATTCCGTCACCCTCTGGTAAAAAGAGGGGGTGATTAGTAGTAATAGGGTGGATGATCGTCATGCTTGATTCCGATATCCATGAGGCGCCGTGTCAGATCTCTCAGGTCCGACCCGACGATCCGATCCCGGGATATGGTATACAGGACATCATCCATGAAGAGTGACCGCAGAACCGTTGACCCATACCACCATTCATCACCAGAAGTTCCGGTGCCCTGTTTTATCCTGCCTTTTTCGGTAAATCCTGTGTCCGGGTTAATGCCGAATACATAGGTTCCCTGCCAGGTCTCTTCGGTATGGGATCCTTCATACTTACTTCCCTGAACCGGTATATGGACGACCTCCCTGATAGGAATAGCCATGATATTCTTCTCCTTATCGAGCAGGAATGCCCGGTGGTCTGAAAGGACAGCAGAGTCAGATCCTTTCTCACCAATGACAATACTCTCAACAAGACGTGGATTATTGACATTGCTCACATCAAAGAGGGCTATCTTCACTCCGGTCGGGATAATCCCGCCCCATTCATTCTCCATGGTGTCTTTTCCGATCCCGATCAGGTGAGTCTCGTCATAGGGATGGAGATAGTCAGAATATCCGGGGATTTTGAGTTCTCCAAGCAGACCTGGCTGATAGGGATTGGAGAGATCAATCACAAAGAGCGGATCGGTCTGCTTGAAGGTTACCAGGTAGAGGAGGTCTCCCATAAACCGTGCGGAATAAATCTTCTCTTCCGGAGCCAGGTGTTCCAGTCTTCCGATTATCTTCAGGTCAGGGTCAAAGACATAGACATTACTGTACTGTTTTGCATCAGATGACCAGTCAGATACCGTGGTTGCAACCCGGAGATTTCCACGGTTTTCATCAAGGGAGAACTGGTTTAAGAGATATCCCGGAACGGTTCCTGTTGCTTTGTATGCAATATCACCGTCTTTAATCGCAAACCGGTGAATGACCGACTCCTGCTTTGGCTCTTCTGACTCTGCTGATTTCTCCTCTAAAAGGTCCCATCCATACCAGGGACGCTGCTTTTCATACGCGACATATACGTTCTGTGGTGAGACATACAGTGTGTTTGAATATCCGAGGAGGAATGATTCAGCCTGAGGCTGCCCGGATCCGGTCACCGGAAATGATGTCAGGGTATGCATCTGGTACTCATTCATCGGATAGGGGGGGCACCAGATGGATGATATCTCAACCGATTCTGTTCCATCATAGACGATTGGCATGCGGGGATTGGAATAATCGGGGGTTTCCTTTGTGAGAACATAGACATAATCGCCGATCATCCGTGCATTGTCATAGGAACCTGGTGCTGATATGGTCCTGACTTCTTTCGGGTTTTTGCGGTCAGCGATGTCATATATCGCGGCCTCTGTCTTTCTTGAATAATCAGGGACAGGCACTGCTGATCCTTTCGGTGTGTACCAATGCTCGTCATATGTGTCAGAAAAGACAACAAGGCGATCCCCGGCCAGGAAGAGCTCTGAAACTGATCCTGTAACCGGCAGTTCAGTCACAATCTTTCCCTGCTCCGGAGGGAATGCATCGACGATGGTGAGCGTCTCTCCACTCTCAATGTAGATGTATTTTCCATCATTTTTTACAAAATCCGCTTCATCAACTCCGGCAACCTGAATATTGGTCGTGGAAAAATCACTTGCTCCTTTGTCTGATGAACCCGCAGAGGCCGGGGCAGATGCTACCATCTGCTTTGCACCCATGGTGGCAGGTGCCGCTGCCATCTCTGCGACTGGCATGGCCATATCATAATAGATCTCGTTTGAATAGCCATACCGGTACTCAGGAGTAACGTTTTTCAGATACTCTTTCAAATCCTCATCCGTTGTTATCTCCAGCATTCCGGATGCAGGGGCATCTGTTCCGGATACCTGGAAAAGCCCTGCACATACCGCAATAATGATCACGGTAAGAAGCAGGGATCGCACTGGTGCCTGCGGTATCATATTGAAGTAATATATCCGATGAGGGTAATTAGTTGTCTAAAGCTACGAAATTTTTTCAAGTCATCTTAAGAATTAAATAAATTCCGGCTCATTTTTAATTTTGTATGCTAAAATAGAATTATTTCGTATCATCAATCTCCTCTTCATAGATATATCCCTGGTTCATGATCAATATCCGGCTTACCTGTATAGATCTGGTTGGGCATTGTTCTGCACAGGTAAAGCAGCCAGTACATTTCTCTTCATGAAATACCTGTGAAATACCCTCTTCTACCGCAAGAATCACATTTTTTGTTGTAACCGTCCCTTTCGAGGAGAGAACAGGATCTATCTGCCGGTTTATCGGGCATGCAACCGCACAATTACCACATCCGATGCAGGTTTTCGGATTTACCTGGATGTGAAACGAAAATTCCGCCCATGTCTCTGATTTTGTTACTTTCTGGAATATTCTGCCTGATTCCAGGACCACTTCCGGACATATTTCAACACACAGTCCACACCGGATACAATGGCCTGGATGAATATGCGGATTCCACACCGCCGGCCTGCCTGTTTTTTTCACTTCAATGGCCCCAGGAGCCGGGCAGATCATCTGACAGAGAAAACAATGCGTACATGCTCTCCCGGTGATGAGAGGAACTCCCCGTGCATGAAAGGGAGTTTCAAGAGGTACTGTTTGTGGGCTGAGAAAATCCATCAGCCATTTTTTTCGAAAGAGGAATTGAATGTAATTGAGGATAAATCGCACGCTGCCTCCTGAGGTACAGGTTTTCTTTCAAACCCATGAAATAGATAGTGCTTCGTTTTTGAGAGACCCGAAGTATATTCCTTATCCGGTTAACATATAGATATGCGAAAAGTTCCTCTCTATGAAAAGGGTGGCATCATAAATGAACTGGGAGGAGAATACTGCACCGTTCGGCTTCGAATCCCCGCCGGCCTGATAACCGTCGATCAGATGGAGGGTGTTGTACAGATTGCCCGAAAATTCAACACCCATGTTCATCTGACTACCAGGCAGACGATTGAAATGGTTCATGTGCTCCCTGCAAGTATTGATCTCCTTGCTGCGGATCTTGAAGCAAACGGAACTCCGGTCGGGGCAGAAAAAGCGGAGATAGTCAATATTACTGCCTGTCCTGGAACTGACCGGTGCCGGTTTGCCATGATCGATTCAATATCCCTGGCACGAACTCTTGATGAAAAATTTTTCGGAAAAGAGATGCCGGTAAAATTCAGGATAGCCATCTCTTCATGTCCGAATTCATGTGTGAGTGAGCGACTTAATGAGATTGGGATTACCGGCGTCGTACGGCCGTACCGGATTCCCGGGACTTGTACCGGTTGCGGAACCTGTGTTCAGTACTGCAGGGAGAAGGCGATTGCAATAAAAAATGGACAGATCAAATTGAACGATGATCTCTGTGTCCATTGTGGGATGTGTATTCAGTCATGCCCGTTCCATATTATCAAGGCTGATCCGGCTGCATATCATATTACTATCGGGGGAAAACGTGGCCGCCATCCCCGGGTCGGGTATCACATTGTCACCGTCAGGACACCTGAAACCGTTGTCAAGGTCATCGAACTTATCGTAAAATGGGTATACCGAAAAGCGTGGAGTGACTCTCTCCTTCCTGATCAACTGGACATCCTGGACTTTGAATCATTTAAGAAGGAACTGGTTGCCGGTCTTGAAGATGATGAGATTGTAACCGGCTATTGAGGGGACCCCCTCATTTATTCCTCTTTTGTAACTTTCCCGACTGTTGCCATATATAGGGTGAATTTCTTCTCCCCGTCAAGGGAGAGCAGCGTATTCATCTCATCATCCATGAAGGCACCAATGGCACATACCCCACACCGGACAGCCTGTGATGATAGGTACAGATTCTGACAGATATGTCCTGCATCAAGAAAAAAATCGCGAAATCCTCGTTCTCCATATCGCCAGGTCATCCGGTACGAATCCGCCACCCAGATAAAACAAACTGCTGCTTCCTCTATACACTGCTGATGTAATCCAGCCTTTAATATCATACCAGATAACCCTTCGTCATCGGAGATGAGTCCGAGGCTGTGATCAAGGGCTAAAAACCGGTACAGTCCTGGATGAAGGCCGGTCACATTCTTCACATACAGATAGGTATCAATTGCATGACGTGCTCCTGCTGAAGGAACCGTTCTGAAAGTGCAATCTTCCATTATCCACTTTACGCCCTGCGTACACCAGAGCAGGTATGAGAGGTCTTCAAGGGAAAGAGGGGTATTCTGGTATGTTCGAATACTTTCCCTGGTTTCTATTGCAATGGAGAGATCAAGGTTTATCAGGGTTCCCGTATCCGGGTCTGGAAGCGGGATCACCTGACCCTGATAATCCTCTTCGAATGGAGGAGATGGAATACCTCTCATCTGATCTGTGTCAACCTGGCCGCTATATCGTGTTCTGCGTATGAAATCTTCTCCAATTCCCATAATGATCCTTTTTTACAATTCTTAATGTGAATAATACTATTTGAGAACACTGATCTGACCGCTTCTGGTCAGGTTATATCCGGGAATGAATCCTGCCTCTGTTTTCCATTCTTCTGATGCCAGGACCTGTTGTAAAAACCGCATTTCGTCTGTTTCTGTGTTTTCTGCCCTGATAATCAGGTCAATACGGTCTTTTCCAATAACAGGACCGAAGAGATCATATTCGGTTGCGAGGTGTGCAGAACATGGTCCAAAATCCACCTCTTCTTTTAAAATCCGATGGATAATCTCCATATCAGTACCACATACCGGGTCACATCGTTCTATACACTGTGGATTTATCTGCATTCTCTGGAAAAAATCCTCCATAAAATGATGAAGCGGTAGATTCTCCTGTATTTTCGGGCAGGTAAATCTGCGAACAGATTTTAGATCCGGGAAGATCTTTGCAGCGAGGATATACTCGCGTTCAGCGACAGTGATGGCTGTAGATTTTTCCGGCAGAAAGGAATATTCCGGTAACCGGTCATGCATCCCGTCTCTGCATGGTCGTGCAATCACTCCACCATGGATATTACCATCTTCAAGGGAGAGACACGCCGTTTCAATTGAGGATTTCCGTACGTAGATTCTCTTGTGCATCTTCCTGAGATACTGATCCAGAATATCAAGGATCGGATCATAGAATCCATTGAACAGATAGATGTTGTCAGGATGGGGAAATGACTGCGTCAGACGAATCATGCATTCTTTTCCCTTTTTTATTCCTTCGCTGTTCCGGGCGATATGAAGAACGGCATTTGATTTCACTGCCGACAACTGCCCGCCTCCACGAGGGAGCATCATTGCTTTGTATTCATCACCCACTTTACCGGTCACCATCAGGATAAAATCATCAGTTCCCAGTTCACTTGGAACCGTGTCGGCCAGCGTAACCTGAACCGAATTCTGGATTGGAACCGGGTAACCGGTGTCTGAAAGCCAGGGGATAATCAGTTCCCGGAGAACCGCGAGAGCTCCGGCAGGAGTACCGGGAACTCCGAAGACCGGTATCTCATCCACAACCCCGGCAAGAGTGGTTCTCCCAGGTCGCATGGCAACCCCGTGGTAGAGGAGTGAACCTATCTTATTCAATACGTTCTCCGTGTGATCCCGGTTCCCCGTGGATGATCCCCCGGATATGATGACAAAAGAGCATTCCCTGACCGCCTGTTCTATCGTATTCTGGATTTGTACCGGATCATCCGGCACTATGGGATAGATGAGTGATTCAATTCCGATTGTTTCGAGAGAGGCAGCAAGCATTTCGCAGTTACTTGCGATGACCTCACCAGGTCCTGGTGCTGTACAGGGCTCTTTTAATTCATCACCGGTTGGAATGAGTCCTGCAATGGTTTTTTGAACCTGCACGGAGGTTATCCCATATCCAATCATGGCCCCGATGTCCTCGGGAGAAATGAGGTGACCGGCTGGTATTATCATCGTACCGGTAGCTACTTCACTCCCTGCTTTTTGTATATGCTGACCAGGTCGTGCTGGTTTTATGAGTGCTATGCTGTCAGAATCATTGAGTCTGACATCTTCATGCATGATAACCGCATCAAATCCATCCGGAACTGGAGAGCCGGTATGAACCGGAATAAACGAGGTAAGGTGCACCGGGTCTGTTTCCGTGGCAGAATGTGACTCTGATGCGATAATAGCATACCCATCCCGTTGTGAAACTGCACTATTTGGTATTGAAAGCCGTGAAAAAACCGGTTCATGGCAGATATGGCTATGGCTTTTTGTAACCGGCACTGTCCGAACCTGGTATCCGGGTCTGACAGAAGTTTTCAGGATTTTTTGTGCAGCAAGGTACGGAATGAGCGTTAAAAAACGACTCACCAGAGCCTCACCTCTACCTCTTCACCCTTTATAAGACCTTCTTTTCCGGATGGGATGTGGATAATTCCATCACTGTACAGAAGGGTATTTAAGAGTCCGGATTTGCCAAGAACCGGGGTGGCCTGATCGTTATCGATTCGGACCCTGATGTACTGTTCACGACCCCCTTCAGACTTGAGGTCGGTTGCCATCTTAATGGTCTTTTTATAAATATGCTGACAGGGTGCTCCTTTCATAGCCTGGATCAAATGAACGGCAACGAGTGTCATTACCATGAATGTAGATACCGGATGACCTGGCAGGCCAATGACCGGTACATCATCACACTGACCGATTATTGTCGGCTTTCCAGGAGCGATGGATATCCCGTGAACAAAGACTTTTCCAAGTGATGCAATTGCCCTGAAGGTGATATCATTCCGGTCTTTTGAGCTGCCTCCGCTCACGATGACTGCGTCACATTCATGCGATGCGGTTTCAATCGTTCTTATCAGTTCTTCAAGGTTATCCCTGATGATTCCATATCTGACCGGAGTTGCTCCCTGTCGTCTGAGAAACACAGAAATCAGGTGTGAGTTCACCTCACGAACTTCACCAATCCGTGGAATCGCCTCTGCAGGTACCAGTTCCACACCGGTTGAGATGATTGCGATTCTCGGATTTTTTCGAACTGAAATTCGTGTTTTCCCAATTGCTGCAAGAACCCCGATATCCTGGGGTCTGAGGGTTGAACCGACCGGGTAAATGATGGTCCCTGCACTAAAATCCTCATCTTTAGCAATAACGTTCTCACGAACCACAACCGGTTGTCGTATGAGAACTTTGTCACCGACATGCTCTGCATATTCAATCATGACGACTGCATCAGCACCATCCGGCATCTGACCGCCAGTGGGAATATACATACATTCCCCGGATAGAATCTGCCCCTTATCTGTCTTCCCCATGGCTATCGAGCCACAGAGTGAGAGAATGATAGGGGTGTTCTCGGTTGCAGTATAGGTATCCTGTGCAATAACTGCATACCCATCCTTCCATGACCGGTCAAAACCGGGAATATCTTCCTGAGTTATGATTGATTCGGCTAAAACCCGACCTTCAGCCTCGTCTATTATAATCGTCTCAGTCCCAGTCTGTTTTGCAATACTTCTGACGGTTCTGACCGCCTCGTCAATAGTGACAACATCAAAGAAAGGCTCTGCTTTATCAGAGAGAATAGTTCCCGATTTATTCCCTTTCTCTGATTCCATCCCGCCTTCATACCCGTATTGCCGATCTGACAGCATGGTATCCGGCGGTTGACGATGATTGGAGGTGATCTTCCCGAGTGTGCTGTTCATCACTAGTATCTTATTCTTACAGATAATTAACAATTTCAATTCAGTGTTGAAATTAGAAAAAAAGCTCCGTGATGGAGGCAGAATACTATTGAGATGGTCATCAGGAGCCAGATCAGGTGCTTTCGCACGATCGGTATTACTGGATCTCAAGTAGTCCTGATGACCGCACCGAGTTTTGCTGACATATGTCAGCATCACATATTTGATGTGCAGAGTATATAAGAATGCTTATATTCCTTTGAAATATTTCGAATACATTTAACCTGGTTACAATAGGTGGAAAAACAGGTAGATCCATTTCACCGGGTGGATTGTTGTATCACCCAAATAACAGTTTTTTATGATCTGTATATGGATACTCACCAATGGATCACCATGTCGGCTACCCATCATGTGGCTGAACATGGAAGGGTGACCGAATCCGGGTAAGATCCATAACTTCCAGCATCTCACCTTTCTTAACTCCTCTGCTTCCCTGGGGGATATGGACGATCCCGTCACAATGAGTGAGAAGACTGACGAGGCCAGCTTTCCGACTGAGGGGAAAGACCAGGTCTTTGTCAATTCTGACCGGTATGTGGTACTCCCGATCTGGGTGCGCTTTCATGTCTATTCCTGCAATCGCAGTTTCTTTTAAGAGGCCATGTGTCACAGAACCTTTCATCGCCTGGATGAGGTTTGAAACAACAAGCAGTAACAACAAATACACTGATGCCGGATGACCTGGGAGACCGATTATCGGCTTTTTTTCAATCGCTCCAATTACCATCTTCTTACGGGGAGAGATAGACAAGCCTGACAGGAGGATAGATCCATGACGAGATATTACTTCAGCCGTCCGGTCACGTTCATCATGGGCGCTCCCCCCGCTGATAATTATTGCGTCACATTCTGATACGGCGGTGAGAAGCATGTTTGACAGATCTGCGGTACCTTCCCAGGCAATACCATACCTTTTGGGTATAGCTCCCAGTTTTCGGCACAGTGCTGAGATCAGGTATGAGTTGGTCTCCCTGACCTCACCCCTCGCAGGCCTTCCGTCTGCAGGGACCAGTTCAGGCCCCGTAGAAAGGATTCCAATAACCGGCATGGCCCTGACCTGCACGGTGCAGATTCCAAATCCGGCAAGAACTCCGATATCCTGGGGACGCAAAATCCACCCTGCAGAAAAAAGTATCTTCCCTGCCTGTGCATCTTCATCCCTTCTGATGATATTATTCCCCGGGCTGACCGGGCAGGATATCTCCACACAGGAATCTTTGAGATGTGCATGTTCATGCATGACAACTGCATCTGAACCATCGGGCAGTGCTCCGCCGGTTGCTATGACCATACATGTTCCTCTGGTAAGGCTGTGAGATGGTGAATATCCGTTTTGTATTGAACCGGAGAACGTCAGTCTGACGGGATTTTGTGGTGATGCATCCTCTGTGTCAGCGGCACAGACTGCAAAGCCGTCTTTTGTGGACCGGTCAAAACCAGGAATGTCATGCCTGCATACTACTGGTGCTCCGAGGGTATAGCCATCGGATTCATCAATGTATCGTGTCTCGATTTTTGTATCCTGGGCTATGGATCTGATAAGACTGACCGCATCCTCGATTGAAGCTGAACATATCGGGGGGGTGTCATCACATCTGTTCTGCGTGCTATGATGGTTTTGAATATTTTTCTCTGTTATATGAATGTGATTTTTTTTCTGCATGACGCTCGTATGTGTCCGGGTTTTGTACATGTTCATTTCACAATACGATAAACACTCCATGATTGCTGTCATGGTGGTGGGCATGATAGCGTCTGCAGTGTTTCGGAATTTTCAGGGTGCATGGATTTTTTCAAGCGACTGAATCCGGTATAAACCATGGCATATATGAAATCCCGGATTATATTCGTTCAATGTGCACTATCGTATCAGATGTGCCATTTCAATGCCATTAACATGAGTGCAAATACAATCTAATAAATTTAAACTATCTTACATGTATCAAAAGAAAACCATTATATCTTATCTATTAATACCTAGTAGTGATGAAGTATCGATCATCTTTCTCAACCTGGCTTGTTGTCTGTCTGCTTTTTGCGTTCATATCAGTTCCAGCATATGCGGCTGATGAAAAGGCACTTTTTGTGTACGCGGGAGCCGGACTAAAAGGGCCGATGACTGAAATAGGAACCCTCTTTGAAGAAAAAAACGGAATTAAGGTGGAATATAATTTCGCCGGATCCGGGACTCTGATCACTCAGATGGAACTGACCAAAAAGGGAGATGCGTTTATTCCTGGCGGAACTCCTGATTACGCAATCGCACAGAATAAGACCCTCGTTACCGATCCGGTGTATGTTGCCTATCATGTTCCGGTCATCGGTGTTCTTCCTGGAAATCCACATGGGATTGAATCTGTACGGGACCTTACCAAAGAGGGAATCAAGCTTGCTCTTGGTGATGTGAACGCAACAGCCATCGGAAGACAGGGCCAGAAACTCTTTGATAAACTGGGTATCGCAGAGGATATCGAGAATAATGTCGTGCTTCGTGCACCTACCATCAATGAAGTGGTTACTGCGTTAAAACTGAAGCAGGCAGATGCAAGTCTCATTACCATTGACCAGATTAAAGGAGATGAGATAGAGGCTGTTCCATTACCAGACGGAGAAAGCCTTGCACTTGTTGTCCCAATCGGCCTGACCACCTTTACCACACAGGAAGAGAATGCACAGGAATTTGTTGACTTTGTCTCTTCAGATGAAGGGAAGGCGGTATTTAAAAAGCATGGATTCCCTATTTATCCGGATCCAGCCTATGCTGATCTGAAGTTATGAGTGGATTAACCCGTGATGTGCTTCTGACAAGGGCTTTTCACACCCCCTTTTCAGAAATTTTGAAGATACCCTGTGATATGGTTCATAATCATTCACGTTCCAGTCATCTGATTTCGCCTTTTTCAGTACGTCTGGCCAGGCCGGTTTTAAAGACATCTTCTATCTCTGTTCTGTCTGCATGAAACGGCATTTGAGAACGTATCTCGGCTCCTGGTTTCAGGTTTGTCTGATTCTTCTCTCCGGATCTCTGATACTCCTATTCTGCCTGGTATTTGCCGGTCTTATACTCTGGCCTGATCCACATGCTCTTTTGAGGGCCCTTACTTCTGAAGAGATTTTGTTTGCGATTCAGCTCTCCCTGCTCACATCACTCGTCTCTACCATACTCTGCGCAGTTATTGCTCTCCCTGTTGCATATGCCCTCTCGCGATATCACTTTCCAACATCCGGATTCATGGGTCTGGTCATCAGTCTTCCCCTCTCCCTCCCTCCGCTGGTCGCCGGTATTGCCCTTTTGATATTCTTCGGGCCGTCATTTTTCGGTGATCTCCTCCGCTTCATCGGGATTGATATTGTGTATACGACGGCAGCGATTATCATCGCTCAGTTCTTTGTCAATGTCCCGTATCTTATCAGGGTCATGCGGTCTGCCTTTGATTCAGTGCATCCCCGGTATGAGCATGTGGCAAGAACTCTGGGTGCATCTGAATCTGCCGTATTTTTCCAGGTCAGTCTTCCCATGTCCCGAGAGGCCCTTCTTGCCGGACTCACCATCACCTGGTCAAAAGCCATGGGAGAGTTTGGAGCAGTCCTGATGCTCGCCGGGGCAACAAAGATGAAAACCGAGACATTGCCAATTGCCCTGTATCTGAATATCTCAACGGGGGATCTTGACCTGGCCATTGCATCGGCGACCATTTTACTGGCAATCTCCGTTGGGACATTACTTGTCTTTGAACACTGGTTTGGTTCAAAAAGGATGGTATAATGCCGCTTGAAATTCAGGGACTGTCCAAAACCCTTGGCGATTTTCATCTCCGGAATGTGAGCCTGACAATACAGGATAGTGAATATTTTATTATTCTCGGACCGTCCGGGGCAGGAAAGAGCATATTACTCGAGACCATTGCAGGAATTCATAGTCCGGATGCCGGACGAATTATTCTTGACGGCACTGATATCACGGATTTGCCGGCACGATTTCGGCATATTGGGATGGTCTACCAGGATTACATGCTCTTTCCCCATCTGAACGTTGAAAAAAATATCGGATTCGGCCTGAAACAACTTGGGAAACCATCACATGAGATCAGAACGGCTACGGAAGAAATTGTATCACTTCTGGGCATATCCCACCTCTTATCCCGAAATCCGGTAACCTTATCCGGGGGAGAGCAGCAACGGGTCGCCATTGCCCGGGCCCTTGTCATCAAACCCCGGATTCTCCTGCTTGATGAGCCTTTATCTGCTCTGGATGCCATCACCAGAAGAAAGATGCGAAATGAGTTGGCAGGGATCCCTTCGCTCACCGGTGTATCGGTCATTCATATTACGCATCATGCAGAGGATCTCATCTCACTTGGACACCGGTCGGCGGTCATGGACGATGGTGCCATCGTGCAGGTCGGAAATCCTGATGAGATCTTTCAAAATCCCCGGACCCCTTTTGTTGCTGCTTTTACCGGGATGGAGAATTTATTCTCCGGTATTGCCCGGGACAGTCATGAGGGGAAGATTATCAAGGTAGGTCAGGTAAAAATACATGCCATTACTCCCTATAACGGCCCGGTTCACTGTGGTATCAGATCTGAGGACCTCATCTTTTCACGCGAACCCCTGAAATCCAGTGCACGGAATGTTCTCAAGACAACGGTCACGAAGATCAGACTTATGGGATCCCTTGCATGGGTTGTTATTGACTGTGGTATTCCCCTGACCGGTGTTCTTACTATTCAGAGTCTGTATGATCTCAGTATAGATGAGGGTGATACGGTCTATATCGCATTCAAGGCATCAGCGGTCATGGTATTTCCTGAAGGAAACACAGAAAAATAAAAAAAAGGTTATCTCTTGATTCCGTCGATGAGACGTGAGATCTGCATGGGTTTCATGTCAACATCGAAGGTATCATAGATGTAGGTTCTGACCTGCTGAACGGTTGGCTCCTGGTTCTTGAATGCCTCTTTTACCTGGTCAAGCTGCTTTTCGGTCAGTTTTTTCTTCCGCTCTGCACGGGGTGCTGCAACTTCTGCTGCTCCTGCTCCGGTTGGGACGTAGATCTTTCCGTAGATAACCTCACCCTTCCGTTTTCCATGCCGCTCGCCCATGTCACCGATCCAGACCTGGAAGAGCTGCTTCTTTCCGTCAAGCTCGACTTCTTCCTCACCCTTCAGGATGTAAGAGGGCATCATCCGCTCGACCTGACCAAGGACAAAGATATCTCCCTTGACCATCTGGCCACCAACCCGGCCTTTTGCGTTGCCACGGACGATGATCTTGCCGCCCTCTGCATGGGTTCCGAGGTGAACATCTACATCGCCACCGATATCGATGGTTCCGCCGTTCATGAAGGTAGCGGTGTCGGATCCGGCATTTCCCTTCACCGTGACCTTGCCGCCCATCATACCTCTCCAGTCTCCACGGTATGAAGCTGCAAGGTAGTTCTTTGCATTGCCATCGACGATGAACTCGCCACCGGTCATACCGATTGCACAAAATGAGTCAACATTGCCTTTGACATGGATCTTTCCACCAGACATCCATGCCGCGGTGTACATATCGGTGTTGCCCTGGACCTCTATCTCTCCGGCGGTCATCTTCATACCGATGTATTTGACCTTGTCAGTCGGACCGGAGATGATGATCTTAGTATCCGCTGCGGTTGCTCCTCCCTTTCCTTCGACGGTAAAGTAGTCGCTGATCTTTGCAGTCGTGTTTCCCAGGTGGACATGGAGTTCTCCAATCTGCTGGGCACTCTTTCCTGCAAAATGGTCAGGAGTGACGTTTTCTGCTTCAAGATACAGTTCTGATACTTTTGTCAGGGTAAGTTTTACAATATCCATTCCTTGTCACTCCTTAGTTGGAATCTACCTCAATGACGTACGGGTTTGGTACGTAGTGGTTTGATACCTCGTAGTTGTTCAGGGTCATACTGTAGAATTTGAGGAACTTCATCTGCACATCGCGTTCTACCTGCTTGTTCTCCGGCACTTTTGCATCTACCCAGAGGGTCCGCTTGTTTCCGTTGCTGATAACTTCGCCGTTTTCAACAACCATGGTCCCACTCTTGAAGACATAATCTGCAGCACTGAATCCCTTCTCAATCTCTTCTGCATCCTTGATCTTGTTCTCATCAAGGTTGTAGACAACAACATCTGCATCCATGCCCGGAGCAAGGCCACCAAAGATATTCTCAAGACCGAGTGCTTTTGCAGGTCCGGCTCTGGTCATTTGGGCGATCTCGAACATAGTGAGTTCGCGGTCAAGGGATGCAAGGTTCGTTGCTGCAATAACCTTTTCTGAATGCTTAAAGCCATTGAGCATGTCCTGACGTGCCTTGTTAGACATGAGCCACTTGATGACACGGGGGTACCGGGTGAATGGTCCTGCATTCGGATGGTCGGTTGTGATGAAGGTTCTCAGCGGATCCTTTGCGTAAAGACCTAATTCAAGACCGATCGCCCACTGGATGGCACAGACCTTGATGTTTGGATCGTACACATAGGGCACAATTCCAGAGCTGGTCTCCAGTTCAACATCCACGTTTGCCCACTTGAGATGGTTAAGTGAGGTGAGGTGGTGTTCGAACGGACCGTCGGCGGTCATTGTGGTGGTCTCGTCAAGGGTGACACAACCAAGGTCCATGGTCATGTTTTTGTTCTTGTTAAAGTAATCTGCAATCTCCTTTGCACCGGATTCAAAGTTTGCCCAGGAGTCACCCTTGTAGCTGTGGAACTGGACATGGGTGTGGTGCAGTACCTGCTCACGGCCGAATTTGTTCTTTGCTTTTACTCCCTCGGCAATCTTTAAGGTGTCAAGAGTAGTCTCAAAGTTACCCGGGTTTCCAAGGTTGTTTGAGTGAATATGAATTGAGTGTGGGAGGCCTAACTGTTCGTTTGCAGTCAGAAGGCCTTTTACAATCTCCGCAGGGGTGATGTCAAAGTACGGTACCGGATCATTGACGGTCGTACAGTTCTCTCCCCATCCCCATGCTTCAGAGCCGCCGGGGTTGACAATCTTGATACCATATCCTTTTGAGGTCTTGAGCAGCCAGGAGATGTATGCACAGACATTGTCCATCTCATTGTTCTTCAGGTACTCAAAGACAAACCAGTTGTTCCCAAAAACCGGTAATGCTCCTTCATCAATAATTGGGGTATCCTTGATCTCTTCATGGACATGCCGTGCATAGAGCGGAGGCAGGGCAGCTTCC
>CAYWHV010000024.1:0-15610 GCA_964458045.1 uncultured Methanospirillum sp. | reverse complement strand
ATATCTCATCCAATAAATGAGTGGAAATTAGGCTGGTTGGTCAGTATAAAAGTAATAAAAGAAGAAACTATTTCTCTCTTTCCTATGTGATATATGAGGCATGAAGATCGGAGCAATACTCCCGGTTCTTACGTTACTCCTCCTGTCTATACTGACATTCGGGGTTGTAGCAGAAGAAAATGAAACGGGATCCGGGTGGTATGATCAGGGGCTCACTGCTCTTGAGAGTGAAAACTACGAAGAAGCAATCTCCAGCTTTTTAAAAGCAGTCGAAGAGGATCCACAAAATGAACAGGCATACTCCAAACTTGGTGGATCCTACCTGATGACCGGTGATGTTGAATCTGCAATTTACGCATTTCAGAATGTAACTACTCTGAATCCAGAAAACGGAGTTGCATGGGGCAATATCGGGTACTTATACCTCGTTGGAAAACAAAAACCAGATCCAGTCCCGGCACTTGAAGCCCTGACACAGGCTGTCGAGTTTACAACCGACGACCCAGGAATCTGGATTAATAATGGTATTGCACATCTCCTCAATGCTGAGTCAGAAC
The DNA here is from genome assembly GCA_964458045.1 of uncultured Methanospirillum sp. Classification (GTDB taxonomy): domain Archaea; phylum Halobacteriota; class Methanomicrobia; order Methanomicrobiales; family Methanospirillaceae; genus Methanospirillum. The sequence goes on along the minus strand of CAYWHV010000024.1, from coordinate 15,053 downwards.
TTGCACTTGAATCATTCAATACAGCTATTGAACTCATGCCTGATGGTTCCCGTGCGTACTACTGGCAGGGAATTACGCTTTCTGACCTTGGTCAGCCTGAAGAAGCCCTTGTCGCATATGAGAAGGCTATCGAACTGAATCCGGAATTTAAGGATGCCCTGTACGCAAAAGGGATTGCAGAAAGTGCACTTGGGAAATTTGACGAAGCAGAAGCTACCTTTAATCAGGTTCTTACGATTGAAGGAGAATACTCTGAACCATTCCTGACCGTTGGAAGTGATTCTGATGTCTGGGACCGGAAGGGACGTATCCTCTTTGAAGTCCGGAATAATCCTGATGAAGCACTCACCGCCTTTACCAAGGCAGTTGAACTAAACCCCTACAATGCAAATGCACTCTATTACAAGGGTAGGGTACTCTATGACCAGGAAGATCTGACCGGTGCAATGGAATCATTTACCGCTGCATCAGAAGCTGATCCCCAGATGGGTGTTGCACATTACTGGAAGGGACAGGTGTACATCGACCAGAGCGACCGTTCCGGAGCAATTGCAGAGTTCAGAACTGCAACCGAGTTAAACCCGAACCTTGCAGATGCCTGGTATTATCTTGGCGGTCTGTTAAGTGATGAAGGGTCGTATGATGAAGCGGCAACGGCACTTGACAAGATGATTGAACTGAGACCTGACCTTGCAGATCCCTATTACCTGAAAGGTCTGACCCAGTATCAACTTGAAAACTACCAGGATGCTGCTGACTCACTTGAGCAGGCAACGGTGCTCAATGCTTCACAGATGACTGAAGATGACCGTTCAAAGGCATTTTACACCCTTGGACTGACCCGTGTTCAGAATGAAGATAATCAGGGAGCTTCCGAAGCCTTTGCAGAAGCAGTAGCCCTCAATGCAACCAATGCGGTAGCATGGAATGACTATGGTGTCGTTCTTAACGAGCTTGAAAACTTTGAAGAAGCACTCAAGGCCTTTGACGAAGCAATTAAGCTTTCAGAATCTGAAGCAGAGTACTACTATAACCAGGGAACAACCCTTGTAAAACTGGACAAGGTCGATGAGGCAATCGCAGCATTTGACAAGGCAGTCGGGGTTGAACCAAGTCCACGTGCATATCTTGCAAAGGGACTGGCATTACTCTCTCAGGAGAACTTTGAAGAGGCTCTGAAGGCATTTGAATCAGCAATTGCACTTGATGATACCAAGGCTGACCTCTGGGCACAGAAGGCATTTGCTCTCTATAAACTGAATAAGATGGATGAGGCAGGTGCCGCAATCGATAAGGCACTCTCCTATGATCAGGAATGGCAGTATGCCCTTGACCTCAAGGACCTTATTGAAAATCCTGAAAGTGGAAATGTCACATCATCACAGTCTGATGAAGAAACAAACGTAACTGAAGAGGTCGGGGAAGAAACCCCTGAATCCTCCAGCTAACTCTTTTTTCCGAAAGTTCAATTATTCTGGTGCTGATAGGTATAATCATCTGCAGGACATATCCTGCATGTCAGGTCCTGTATGCACACGAATGAAAAAGAACTGGTAATGCAGAGAGCCGCGTATCATGCCAGACATGAAGAATTTGATCAGGCACTCTCATGCATCCAGATGATTATTGATGAAGATCCCGAAGACTCTGTTGCGTGGTATAATAAAGGGTACACCCTTCATCTGTCAGGAAAAAATGATGAAGCCAGGGACCTCTTTTTTAATCTTCATTCCCGGTACCCGGAGAGAGCTGACGTCTGCTATGAGATTGGACGAATTGCCCAAAAAGGAGGAGACCTGAATGAAGCAGAAGAATTTTTTTCAAAGTGCATCATATTAGAACCACTTCGTCCGGAACCCCGGATAGAACTTGGAAAGATGTGGTATAATTCCGGGTATTATCACAAATCTGCAGATGCCTTTTCAGAGGCACTGGTTTTTGATCCTGATAATCCGGAGATCCGGACATATCTTGGTTTGATATCACAGAAACTCGATAAACCGGAAGAGGCGGAACGATGGTTTCGTCAATCCCTCGATAATGATCCTGATAATACTGAAACCCTGTTTTATTGTGCCCGACTCTATGAGGAGATGGGAAGATGGGAGGATGAGCTCTGGTGTTATAACCGGCTCATAGAAATCGATCCTGAGCAGGTTATCCCCTGGCTGAAAAAAGGGATGCTCTATCTGTCACGGGATGATCTCCCCATGGCAGTATCATTCTTCCGAATGGCATCACGACTGGATTTGGATAGTCACCTTCCTCATCTGCTTCTCGGACTTGTATATAGTACCCTGGACCGTCATGAAGAAGCCATTGCATCCCTTGAGAAAGCAGTATCATTATCTGATGAACCAGATATCCTGATTCAGTATGGCCGGGTTCTTGGCGCATGTAACCGGTACGAGGAAGCTTTGGATGTTTTTGAGTCTGTAATGGTGGAGCGTCCAGGAGATGCAAATGCCTCAGAGGGATATGCACGGTCCCTGTATCACCTGCATCGGTGGGATGATCTGGTGACATTCTGTGAGGTAGAAAGAGCTGAGGATCCGGATAATCCGTTCTGGACCACAACCCTTGCCCGGGTATGGGGCTGGCCTCTTTCAGATATAGATAAGGCGGTCTCGATTCTCCATGAGTGGATGAATCACCATTCCGGAATTCAGATACCGTTAGTGCTTACCGATCTGCTGGTCCATTCAGAAAAATTTGAAGATGCCAGAATTTTATTGTCTGCTCTTCTTGAGAATGAACCACAGGATTATCAGATCCTGTTCCGGTATGCTTCACTACTAGCCCAGATTAAAGAATTTGATTCGGCTGCAGAACAGTTTGAACTGCTTTTAAATCTTAAACCCGGTGACGGACACCTTGCATATCTTGCAGGCCAGGCCTGTGAACAGTCAGGAGATCCTGATCGGGCGCTGGAATTTTTAACCCGTGCGGTAACCATCATACCTGATAATGCTGAGATCTGGCTTTCACGTGCACGAGTTTTGTTTGAACTCGGGCAATATACAGAAGCTTCTATAAATGCAGCACAGGCCGCTTCCTTAAACCCAGACTGGTCTGATGCGTTTCTTCTGAAAGGGATGTCTGAGCTCCATGCAGAAGACTATGACAAAGCCCGGATAAGTCTGACCTGTGTCACGACCCTGGATCCTGAAAATCCGGATGGCTGGAGAAATTTAGGGGATGCTTTACTTCAGGCAGGCGAAGAGTCGGCGGCACGTATCTGTTATGAACGGACTTTGGTACTTGACCCTGCTGATATCAGGGCACAGGATGGGTTTAAGGTATGCACCGATATTCTGATAGGAAGGTCTTCTCAAGTTCAACCTGAAGAACCTATATTGGATGAACATCAGTAATATATAGAGTAAGAAATGGCATCATTCCTGATCCCATGGAGATGCCAGAAATAATATTGTTGTTTATGTCCGGAGGATATTAGGAAGATGGAAGAGACACACGCCATTTGGATAGAAAAATACCGGCCGAGGGTTTTGGAAGATATCATCGGACAACAGGAAATTATTGAGCGTCTTCGCTCATATGTTGCAAGACGGGAGATGCCCCATCTGCTTTTTACCGGGAATGCCGGAACCGGGAAGACGACCGCTGCTGTTGCGCTGGCACGTGAGTTTTTTGGTGAAGACTGGCAGATGAATTTCCGCGAACTGAACGCATCTGATGAGCGTGGGATTGATGTCGTCAGAAACCAGATCAAACAGTTTGCCCGGACATCTCCCTTTGGCGGTTCTACATTTAAAATTCTCTTCCTTGATGAAGCAGATGCCCTCACGACAGATGCCCAGTCAGCTCTTCGCCGGACAATGGAAACCTATGCACAGACATGCAGGTTTATTCTCTCCTGTAACTATTCGGCGAAAATCATTGATCCCATTCAGAGCAGGTGCGCAATTTACCGGTTCAGGCCACTCGGGCGACAGGCTGTAGCCGAGATGGTGAAACGGATTAGTGCTGATCAGAACCTTACGGTGACAGATGAAGTCATTGATGCAATATTTTATGTTGCCCAGGGTGATATGCGCAAAGCCATCAATGCACTTCAGGGTGCGGCAATCCTTGGTCGCGAGATCAGTCCTGATATGATCTTTGCAATAACAGCAACAGCACGTCCGGAAGAGATTGATGACCTTATTGATCTCAGCCTTGCCGGTAATTTCCTTGGAGCCGGGAGTTCTCTTCAGGCTCTTCTTCATGACCGGGGCATTGCCCCCCAGGAGCTCATTGGGCAGTTATACCGTGCGGTTATCAAGCGGGATCTCCCTGAAGCGGTGAAGGTCCGGCTTATAGACTCACTTGGAGAGACTGATTTCCGGCTATCAGAAGGAGCCGGAAGTGACATACAGATGCAATCCCTTATCGCAAAATTTGTGATGTACGGTGGTCGGAACAGTCGGTAATCCGGGTACTTCCCTATCTTCGGTCATTGAAGAATCAAAAGATATTCTTGTTTTTACTGTCCGGAATGTACGGTTAGGTGTTCCTGCCGTCCTTTTGGATCATGTTATCCGCATGGTTGCCATAACTCCGGTGCATGATCCTCCCCGTGGAATTGTCGGGATTATCAATTATCATGGTGATGTTCTTCCTGTTTTCTCATTCAGAAAATATCTCTCACTTGAAGAGAAGCAACCTGATATTCAGGATTTTCTCATAATCGTCAAGGATGAACGGAATATGGCGATTATCGCCGAAACGATATCCGGAGTATACCATCTTGAAGATGAGGTCATCTCTCCTGAACAGCTCTCTCCTGGTATGAAGGGCATGAGCGGCATATACCGGTGTGAGGATGGTCTTTTGGTTATTTCGCATCCAAAAAATCTGGTGCAAATTGAAGATCAAGAGAGAATCCGAGCGTTGAAGGAAAATCTTGGATTATGAGCGATGTTCTAAATGAAGCAGCACTCGGGACTATCAGGGATATTATCCTGGCCCACACCGGGATTTTATTTGATGACCGGCATACCCATGATCTAAACCGCCATATCTCATCTGCCTGCACTGACCTCAAAATTCCTGTTGAAACCTGTCTTCAGCAGGTAGAGGACTCATCATTTCGAACCCGTTTCCTCGAAGTCCTGGTAAATTATATCACCATTGGAGAAACCTATTTTTTTCGGGATAAAAACCTCTTTTTATACCTCCGTGATTCATTACTTCCGGAACTCATCCGGTCGCGGAGACAGGAACAAAAATTATATCTTCGTATCTGGAGTGCTGCATGCAGTAGTGGGGAAGAACCCTATTCACTTGCAATCCTGCTCCGGTATCTGCTCATCGACGTTGATGACTGGGATATCTACTTACTTGCAACTGATATTAACCAGAAGATGCTGAGCCGTGCCCAGGAAGGTATCTATTCCCGATGGTCTTTCAGGGATGATCCAATTATTCCGGTCGGTTCATATTTCTCTCCGACTCCTGACAACCGGGTGAAGATTGATGATTCTGTCAGGACCATGGTGCATTTTGACCGGATGAACTTAATTCGCGATACTTCTTTTTACCATGCTCTGGGGCCTTCATCCCTGGATATTATCCTGTGCAGGAATGTCCTCATGTATTTTTCACCAGAGCAGTCAGGTGACGTGGTCAGTCATCTGGTTCATTCCCTTCGGACCGGGGGATTTCTTATTGTTTCTCCACAGGAAATCGGAATAGTCCATGGACAGGATATCCGGATGCGTCACCAGGGCTCTGTATTTCTTCATCAAAAGGTTGATCAGAACAGCGAACTGCCTGCAGAAAAAAATATATCCTCATTTCCTGATGTCGATATAAATTATGAACCAGATCTGATGAACGGGGAATTGGAAGCAGATCTTTTACATGAACCGGATACTCTTGACATACCTGACATTTCTGGTGATATAACTCTGGATGAAGAGAGTAATCCGTGTCATTCTTCGGCTGTTATTTATCTTCTTGAACCTGACGATAACGGATTTAATACACGTATCGCCGAAAACCATCTTGATGAAGCGGGTAAGATTATCTCCCAATCTGGGCTTCAATTCTCTCCTCACCGGGGCAGGCAGATGGAGATCCTGATACGAGCCTATGCGGGAAATGGAGAGTATGATAAGGCAATTGGCTGGAGTGACCGGCTGATAGCAGTAGATGTGTTAAACCCCCGGCCCTATCTGTTAAAAGCTGCCGTGCTTGATGAACAGGGACTGTACAATCAATCTCTACTGGCTCTTCGTCAATCATTATATGCTTTTCCTGATTATCTGCCAGCTCACCTTGCTATTGCCGGGATATATAATAAGACCGGAAAACCTGATCTTGCCAGGCATCATTATGAACTGGCGATTCAATTTCTTGAATCAAAGGATGAAGATACCATCCTGGAAGAGACGGAGGGTATACCTGCACGGAAGATGAAAGATATGATTCAGATGCTTCTTGGGGGATGATTTTTCATGACGGAACAGACCTTAACCCTGGATAATCGTGATAACTCTGATATTTTACTGAATCGTGCCCGCATCCTGGCAAAACCCCTGACGAAAGAAGAAGATACCGGAGAAGGAATTGAAGTCCTGTCTTTTATATTAAATAGTGAACGGTATGGCGTTTCAATGGAGTCTGTCCGAGAAGTAACATTACTCCGTCATTTAACCTCACTTCCCGGTACTCCTGATTTCATTTTGGGTATCATTAGTATCAGGGGTCGGGTAATATCAGTTACTGATTTGCGTGTATTTTTTGATCTGCCAAGAAAGGGCTTATCAGACTATAATAAAATCATTGTTCTTTCGGGTGAGGGCATGGAATTTGCGGTCCTCGCTGATCAGGTCGATGGTGTATCATGGCAGAATCTTGCTCATCTGGCACCTCCTCCTGACACAATACGGGGTATTGGAAAGGAGTTTCTGGCCGGAGTATTTCCCGGACCACTCATACTGATTAATACCAGGGCAATTCTGACTCATCCCCGGCTGGTTGTTGATCGTTCAAGTGAAAAAAGGCGATAAATATGGTTACACTCTATTCTCATTCCATAACCATACCTTTGGACCTGCAGATACCATTATTGCTGTCGGTTACAGAAATTTTCAACTATTCATATGGTGAATCATGGGCATCAGTTCATTCTTAAATAACATTAACATCGGGAAAAAATTGTTTGGAGGGTTTATCCTCGTAATCCTTCTCATGTCGCTCATTATTGTGACATGTCTGGTGAGTGTGGATAAACTGACGGCTGAAGTGGATCAGCTCTATTCAGAACAGACAGTACCCCTGATGAATGTCGGTAACCTGGAGGTCGGTCTTCATTCTATACGTGCTCTTGTATTTCGATCCTTATCCATTCCTGATGAGCGTGATCAGGATTATGAACGACTCTTAGCAGAGATAGAAACAATCGAACCTATCATCGAAGAGATGAAAAAGACCGGTATGAGTGAGGATCAATATCAGATCTTCCTTACTTTGACGGATCAGTGGGATAGGTATAAAAAAGCTGCTCTTCAGGTTTTCGAACTTGAAAAGAGTGGAAAAGAACGGGAAGCAAGAATCTCGATTATGAATGGAGGGGAACATGCCGAAGCCAGGCGTGCAACGGAGGCGACGTTTACTTCCCTCAAAGACTCATTACTTTTCGGTGCACAAAAAACCATAGAAACAGCTGAGAAAGAAAAGAATATTCTTCTCATGATTATTGCCGTTATCGGCACCGGAATTGGAATTTTCTCTCTGTTTGTTGCATTTATTCTGACCCGGAATATTACCTCCCCCTTGACTGAACTTATGGATGTTGCAGCACGAATTGGGCGGGGAGACAGTTCTGCACGGGTAACTCTGCTTCGAAATGATGAGATAGGGGTTCTTGGGAAGACAGTAAATGAAATGGGTAGTCACATCGCCACCATGGTAGAAGATGCACACACGCTATCTGATGCTGCAGTAAAAGGTGAACTGGCATACCGGGTGAATGCTGATAAACATGAGGGTGATTTTCGGAAAATTATCACCGGCATGAATTCAACGCTTGATGCGTATGTCAGACCGATGGGAATTACTGCCGAATATGTGAACGAAATGGCCCATGGGGCCATTCCACCACCGATAAATGAACCTTTTGCCGGGTCTTTTGATGATATTAAAACCAATCTCAATAATCTTGTAGCCATTCTCAACGAAAGGAACCGTGACATTGAGTTGCTCATATCCAATGGTATTGCAGGAAACCTGGATTACCGGGTTGATACCTCCAAATATACCGGGTATAGCAGGGATATGTTTGGGGGCATTAATAAGATGCTGGATGCAATTATTGGTCCCCTGAATGTTGCTGCAGAGTATGTTGAACGGATTTCATATGGGGATATACCGGACAAGATCACCGAGGAAGCCAGGGGAGACTTCTCCCTTATTAAGAATAATCTGAATCAGTGTATTGAAGCAGTCAATCTGATGATAGCCGATGCCCGCATGCTTTCAGAAGCGGCAGTGGATGGCCGGCTTGACACCAGGGCTGATATAACCCGCCATCAGGGAGACTTTAGAAAGATAGTGGAAGGTGTCAATAATACGCTTGATGCGGTCATAGAACCGGTTCATGAAGCGATGAGGGTATCTGGTGAATATGCAGCTGGGAACTTCACCGCACGGGTTGATGAGAAACTGCATGTCAAAGGGGAATTTGTAACATTCAAAGAAGCCCTGAACAGGATCGGCATTGAACTGTCCAGAATGATGACGATCATGAATGACGAGTTATATCAGGGTGTGAATGTTCTTTCCGCTGCATCCACGGAAATATTATCTGTCACTGCCCAGTTATCATCAAGTACTGCAGAAACTGCATCTGCTGTCAATGAGACATCTGCAACCGTAGAAGAGGTTCGGAAAACTACTGAAGTTACCAATCAGAAAGCAAAGGCGGTTGCAGAAAAGTCACAGGCGGTAAACCAGGTTGTGAAAAACGGTCAGGCATCGGTTGAAGAGATCATTACCGGCATGAATCACATCAACCAGCAGATGGAGTCAATTGCATCAAATGTTATCCGCCTTTCTGAACAGAGTCAGGCCATCGGTGAGATAATCGTAAGTGTTACAGATATTGCAGAACAATCAAATCTGCTTGCGGTGAATGCCTCAATTGAGGCAGCAAAGGCAGGAGAATTTGGGAAGGGATTTGGTGTTGTTGCTCAGGAAATTAAAAACCTTGCTGAACAGTCAAAACAGGCAACGACGAATATCAGAAACATTCTGACAGATATTCAACGGGGCATCAGTTCAACGGTTATCTCCACCGAACAGGGTACCAAGACCGTTGCAACCGGCATGAAACTTACAAAGGAAGCACAGGAAGCTATTGTCGTTCTGAATCAGGGGATTTCTGATGCTGCACGAGCGGGAATCCAGATAACTGCATCAAGTCAGGAACAGGTGGTGGGCATGGATCAGATATCCATAGCCATGGAAAACATCAGGACAGCTGCACAAAATAATCTTGAGGTTACCAGGCAGGTTGAAAAGACCGCTCGCGACCTCCATGATCTTGGGAACAGTCTGAAAGAGATTACTGAACGATTCAGGGTCTGAGAAAAGAGTCATGGATCTACAGGATGAGGAGTTTCTTGCACGGCTGCTGGCGACCTTTGGAGAGGAAGCAGCAGATCATGTTCAGGCAATAATAGCCGGAATACTGGTAATCGAGCAGGACTCTTCCCGGTCACAACAATCAGAGATTGAACCGGTGTATCGTGCAACCCATAGTCTGAAAGGTGCCGCCCGGGCGGTCGGCTTAAAAGATATTGAGACACTTTGCCAGCATCTTGAATCAGTCTTCTCTTCTGTTCGGAAGGGTGATTTGTTCCTCACTCAAGGAGAGTTTGATCTGGTCCATGAGGTAATCTCTGCGCTTGAATCACTTCTTGCCGGAGACAATACAGTAAAGATTACTCCGCTTATTCAAAAGTTGAAAAAAGCAGTTCCTCCCCTACATATCCCTCCCATCGGTGAGGTTCCACAACCACCCATTCAGGAAGAAATTGTTCGTGTGCCGGATCCACCACCAGTCACTAGGCAACCTGACCCCGTTACCCCTGACCCGACACCTGTAGTCCCACAGGGAAAAGGAGCAGTACCGAAAATCCGGATCTCTGAAGAGCGCCTGACGTCCCTGTACGAAACTGCAGATGACCTGCTTTCCTATCGCATGTCTGCCGGATCACATCTCTCTGAATTAAAATCGATATCACGGACTGTACAGACATGGAGGTGGAGCCTGAGCCGGGTTGAGGGAGATGTTGCTAACCTGAAACGGCAATTCCAGGGAACCAATGATCTATTAGACCGGCTTCTTCTCTTTATTGATACTACCCGTGATATTATCGGAAGTTGTGAGACAAGGCTTGATTCAACCATTCAGGCGATGACCCAGGATCATAGTGAGATGGATTCTGCCATCACCCAGCTTATTGAGAGTATACGGGAGGTAGTTCTGGTTCCGTTTTCCTCCCTGACCGATACCTACCCGAGAATGGTCCGGGATATCGGACGTGAGCAGGGGAAAAAGGTTTCTTTGACAATCACCGGTTCTGATATCGAAATTGATCGGCGTATTCTGGATGTTATCAGGGATCCCATGATACATCTTATCAGAAATGCTGTGGACCATGGCATTGAACCTGAAGAAGTAAGACTCCGGGAAGGAAAACCAGCCGAGGGTAACGTATCGATTGAAATTGTTCATAACCGGGCCAATCAGGTCTCAATAACTATTTCTGATGATGGGAAAGGAATCGATCCTCAGGCAGCAGTAGCAGTTGCGTTAAGCAAGGGATTACTGGATGAGGAGGAAGCACAAGCCCTGACCGACCAAGAGAAAGAGCGGCTCATATTCCAGTCCGGGTTTACCACATCGCCACATGTCTCGACGGTTTCAGGCAGAGGTCTTGGTCTTGCCATTGTTCAGGAGAAAATAAACCAGGTGGGAGGTATTGTTGATGTTGAAAGTGTTCCTGGTAAAAAAACCAGTTTTTTCCTGACCGTTCCAATAACGCTTGCAACTTTCAGGGGCATTCTTGTATATGTTGAAAACCGTCCGTTCTTTTTACCATTAAAAGAGGTGGAACGGGTAATGATTCCGGATGCATCAGAGATTACCACTATTGAAGGCAGGACGGTACTGTATCTGGATAATCAGACCATCCCAATTGCCCTGCTCGGTTCGCTGCTTGGATTATCTAACGGCTCGCCTGAGTCAAAAGATGCCCGTTCTCTCGTACTTATTAAGACTCCCAACCGGCGATTTGGTCTTATTGTTAATCAGATTGGGGGAGCCCAGGAGATCGTTGTCCGTGACCTTGGTCCGCAACTAAAAGATATTCGGTTTGTGAGTGGTGTCGCCATTCTGAGCAATACTCAGATTGTTCCAGTGTTGCAGGTAGATGATATTGCAGAAGAGATGCAGGGAAAATCCCGTATTGGAGTATCGGAGCGGGAAATGCCATCATCACTATCCGGTCGGAGAAAGATCATGGTAGTGGAGGATTCAATAACGTCACGGATGCTCCTGAAAAATATTCTTGAAGGGGCCGGGTATGATGTTGAAACTGCCGTGGATGGTCTTGATGCGTTTACGAGACTTAAGACCCTCCCTGTTGATCTCGTGGTATCAGATGTTGATATGCCCCGGATGAATGGATTTGTCCTTACTGAAAAGATCCGTTCTGAAAAGAAACTGACTGATCTTCCTGTAATTCTAGTTACCTCTCTTGATTCCAGGGAAGATAAGGAACATGGAATTACTGTCGGGGCAAATGCCTACATCATAAAATCCAGTTTTGATCAGGGGAACCTTCTTGAAGTGATTACCAGACTGATAGGAGCAGGCAGATGATCCGGGTACTGCTGGTGGATGACTCCCCGGTAACTCTCATGGTGCTCCAGAGTATTTTAGAAAAAGAATCGGATATCTCTGTAATCGGAAAAGCGAAAAACGGAAAGGAGGCAATTATTCTGGCCTCCCGTCTTGCTCCTGATATCATTACCATGGATATCAATATGCCGGACCTTGATGGATTTGCGACAACCAGACAGATCATGGAACGAACACCCGTTCCTATTATCATTGTTAGTGGTATTGATAATCTTGAGGAGATTCGGGCTTCATTCCGTGCTGTTGAGGCAGGAGCCCTGGCTGTTTTTCGAAAACCACCTGCCCTTGGAGATCCTGATTATGAACAGGCTGCTTCTGAACTCGTGTATGCTATCAGAACTTTTTCTGAAGTGAAAGTTATTCGAAGAAGAGCAAATCACCAGATTTCCCCAAAAGCAGATGTCAGTAATCTCTCGATACCATTTCAGATACACCAGGAGATACGGGTTGTGGTTCTTGGTGCTTCGACAGGTGGTCCACAGGTAATCCAGGAGATTATCAAAAATATCCCAAGGGAATTTTCGGTGCCATTGGTCCTTGTGCAGCATATGTCACCCGGCTTTATTGAAGGCCTGGCATTGTGGCTGACCGAATCAACCGGATTTCCCGTTCAGATAGCACGGGAAGGAGAGGTATTACAACCAGGAATATTATATGTGGCACCGGATGGGAAACATACTGGTATTACCTCCGATCTTCGTTTCTCATTCTCAAAAAGTCCCCCTGAGCATAATCTGCGACCATCAGTTTCATATTTGTTCAGGTCAGCTGCAAAAAACCTAGGGCCACATGTTCTGGGGGTTCTTCTTTCAGGCATGGGTTCAGATGGTGCAGAAGAACTTCTTCAGATTAGGCAGAATGGTGGTTGCACTATCATCCAGGACAGGGACAGTTCATTTGTATATGGGATGCCAGGTGCAGCAGAGATGCTCAACGCCGGGATGTTTTCTCTTCCACCTGTTGAAATTGCAAGATTTTTACAATCAGTATCCGAACGGAGGCACTTGTGACAGAATCACTCAGGTTCCGGGTACTTGTAGTTGAAGATAGTAAGACTCAGGCTGATATTATCAGACACTATCTTACTCAGGAAGGCTATGAAGCGGAATGGGTTGATTCCCCGGCATCTGCATTTGAAGTCCTTGAAAAAACGCTCTTTGATCTTATTCTTACAGATATTGTCATGCCTGGTATGGATGGATATACGTTCTGTCATTTGCTCAGGAAGGATCCCAGATTCTCTACAATTCCCATCATTTTTGTCACACAATTGTCAGATCCTGCAGATATTATAAGGGGTCTTTGTTGTGGTGCAAATAATTTCATCATAAAACCAGTACGAAGGGATCAGCTAATCCGGGAAATCTCTCTTGTTGCACAAAGAAACGAGCCTCATTCAGCTGTGCATTCTGTTGATTCTGATCGTATCTCATTTGTATATGAAGGGCATGAATATTCCATCAGTTCATCCCGGGAAGATCTGCTTCGCATCCTCATGTCAATTTACCAGACTGCCGCTTTAAAAAATTCAGAACTGGAACAAACAACCAGGGAACTGAATGAATTTACCTCTCATCTCGAAGAGTTAGTAGAAGAACGAACCCAGGCATTATCGGTGACCAATGAGATTGTTGAACACCTCCTGATGCAGCGAACAGACCTCATAACCCGGATAGGTCATGATTTAAAAACCCCTCTAACTCCTCTCTACGCATTTTTACCATATTTATTTCAGAAGGAAACAGATGAAGAGAAAAAGGAGATACTTTCACTCCTGGTAAAAGATGTAACCGTCCTGAAACATCTTGTCGAACGGATTCTCAAATTATCACATATTACTCTGGATTCATTCTCTGATATGAAAACCAGTGCAGACATTCATTTGATAACCCTGGAAGTTTTAGGAAACCATTCGTATCTTCTGGATCAAAAAGGGATAACGGTGAAGAATTTTATCCGTCCCAGGACCTGTATACGGATGTCTCATTTTCATGCAATGACGGTAATGGAAAACCTGATTTCGAATGCAATTATGTATAACAAAGATAACGGAACTATCTCTCTCACCTGCGAGCATGAGGGAAAAAAGCAGGTGCTGAGTGTTGAGGATACAGGAATAGGTCTTACGAAAGATCAGACCAGCAGGGTTTTTGACGATTTCTATAAGGCAGATGAATCACGTCATGACCATAGTGTTCATGGACTGGGTCTTGCGATTGTGCGACGCATCATTGCATTGTACGGAGGAACGGTATCAGTAAAAAGCCCTGGAACCGGATGTGGCTCAACATTTCAGGTTTTACTACCGGATACTGATATTATATCAGATTCTTCTTCCGCTCATCAGGGAGGTTTTCATGGCTGATAATCAGAATGAAATGATTTCAATACTTATCGCTGAAGACAGTAAAACTCAGGCAGAAATATTGCGGCATCTGCTTGACAAAGCAGGATATAAAGTAAGGGTAGCGTATAACGGACGGGAAGCACTTGATGAGGTAAAAAAGGAAGTCCCTACGATGGTCCTGACTGATGTCATCATGCCTGAAATGAATGGGTATGAATTATGCAGGACATTAAAGGCCGATATCGTAACCCGGAATATCCCGGTAATTCTGGTAACCCAGCTCTTTGATCCCCGTGATGTTCTTTCTGGTCTTGAATGTGGGGCTGATAATTTTATAATAAAGCCATATGAGGCGGCTTATCTTCTTGACCGGATTAATGTCATTCTGGCAAATAGAACCATCCATCCGGATGAATCTGTAGAACCAGGGGTATCTGTATTTTTTTCAGGGAGTACTCATGTAATAACCTCTAATCGCCAGAAGATTCTGAATATTCTTTTATCTACGTATGAAATTGCCATAACCAAAAATAACGAATTGAATGAGGCAAAAGACAGACTTGCCTCGGTAAATGATCAGTTAAGTGATGCAAATAATGAACTCCTTCGGATTAATGACGATCTGAAAAATGAAATATCTGAACGTAAACGTGTCGAGTTATCCCTTTCTCAGGCAAATAAGAAACTTGGACTGTTATCTTCTATTACCCGGCATGATATGAAAAATACCATGATGGCTCTTCTTTCATATAATGAACTTGCCAGGATGGA
>CAYWHV010000023.1:5586-15933 GCA_964458045.1 uncultured Methanospirillum sp. | reverse complement strand
ACCAGAATGCTCCCCTGAACTCAAACCTGGAAACCCGGACAACATACGGGACTGATTATACCTGTGAATTCCACACCGAAAACCTCATGGGATTATTTGAAGGACTTGGAATTCCAAGCACCGATATCTATTATATTGCTGCAGATGATGCGGACTGTCTGGCTACCATGATGAATTGTAACCACATCGCTGCAATGATTCAGTATAATGGCTACTGGTATGTCTTTGATCCATGGGAAGCAGCATTTACCAACAATGGAACATACACCGGGGGAACCACCCTGGAATGGAATGCAATGACGAGTGGTGAGTGGAATAACAGGATGGTAGAGCAGGGATATGACAGATTCTCTCTGGATGGTGGTGATAACTGGTCGCCTACGGTATTTGATGCTATAACTGATTATCAGGAGACATTTGAAGGAAAAAGGACTCCTATACCGACACAGATCATCTATGATACGTCCCAGATTGTGTATCCACCCGGATTATAATCTCTTTTTCCCAGAGATGATTGCGAGTCCCGTTTTCGTCACCGAATGAATCCTGGGTAATTGGTATGATCATCTCTTATGCATACATTAAGAAGGGAGCGGGGATGATTATTACAGATGAATATATACACCACATCATTTCATCCGGAAAGCCCTGATGAACCGGTTCCGTGGTATGAAATCGTAGAGAATGAGATTTATACAACCCTGTACCATCCGACTCATCCCCAGGAACCGGTCTCATGGTATGTAATACGGAACCAGGAAATTTTTACATCCCCTGATCACCCGACACATCCGGATGAACCTTTTCCATGGTTTGAAATCAATAAGAATCTTATTTACCCTTCAGAAAATCATCCGACTCATGCAGATAATGATCTGCCCTGGTTTGAAATACGAGAGATATAAAAAAAAGGGAGTGAGGTCTGCGACGGACCTTTTCCCTATGGTACAAGAGAGGATAATTCAGGCGGTATATCACCAATACCTTCAGCAGGCTGAAAAGGATCCTGGCCTAATCCCTGTAACACATCTTTTCCTTTTTCGCTCAGCATGAGCCTGATAAAATCAATTCCGGCACCCCTGTTTTGAGCATTGACCGGGATGGAAACTGTAAAGACAATGGGTGGAGAGTGTTTCATTCCTGAACCAGTTTCAACTCCAACACTCCAGTATTCCTCCTGAAAATCAGGAACCGACAGGTCGATCTCTTTTGGAAGGTGAATCATATGTAAACCATGCTGAAATGCACCCCCCTGGTAATTCCAGGCATAATCTACCGTGCCGTTCTTTGTATATTCGATGAGCTCGGTTGTTGTATTCAGAACCCTGAAATTACCATGACTGTGGGGAGTGACTGCTGACAGCACGGTTCCATTCTCTGATTCAAAACGGGTTATATCAGACTCTGATGGAATAATAGTACTGAAGACTGGTTTTGCATAATAATCATCTGCAAGGCTCATAGTCACCAGCGATCGCCAGCCTCTGGCATCTGCATCAGGGTGTACAATAGCAGTTGTAACATTATTTTGGCTCAGAATATCATACCAGTTATCAGATGTTATCATTTCAGCACAGGCACTGTCCGGGGTGTATGAAAGCACCATAGCACAATTGCCATACCTGATATCCCATGTGATTTGAGATGGCATCAGCCCTTTTTCAAAGGACACATAATCTGGAACAATGAGAACATCATAACCGGATTCACTGTTCTTAACCATGGAGACCAGCTCACCGGTCCCGTTAGTTTTCACCGGATGAACCTGGATATCCGGGTAGTTTTCTTCGAAGAGTGCAATAATTCCTTCCATTTGAGAATCGATGGAAACAGGATATATAACCTGAAGTTCATTACTGGCTGAATCTGCAGTACCAAAACATCCCAGGAGAGACAATAACATAAGTATCCAAATGAACATTGACCACTTGAAGATCATATCATCCCTGATATCATCTGAAAATACTAATAATTATCGGACTTAAGAAAAAAAGAAGAGAATTAATATCCACGGAGTTCTGCCCTGACTTTTTCAAGGTTTTCAATCCGCTTCTCAAGAGCCGGGTGAGTTGAGAAGAGCCCTGCAAGAGTTTTTCCAGACAGGGCGGGGATGATGTAAAATGCATTTGCTCCTTCTGCCTGAACTTTTGCCTGTGTTGGCAGACGTTCCATCTTACCGCTGATCTTCTGAAGAGCTGAGATCAGGGCATCGGGATTATTGGTAATATATGCGGCTCCCCGGTCGGCTGCGAATTCCCGGTACCTGGAGAGTGCCATCATCAGCAGCGTTGCAATAACCCATACCACTGCTGCAACAATACCTGCAATGATCCATGCTCCTCCCTGTTCCCGGTTACTGAATATTGATGCGAACAGGAAATTGTTCATGATCATGGATGCAATCATGGCAACAAAACTTGCAACCGTCATGGTCAGGATATCCCGGTTTTTCACATGGGAGAGTTCATGTGCCAGGACCGCCTCAAGTTCATCGCGGTTTAAGGTCTGCATGATGGAATCCGTTACTGCCACCACGGCATGATTCGGGCTTCTGCCAGTTGCAAATGCATTTGGCATCGGGGAGTGCATGACAGCTATCCGTGGCTTTGGGAGGTCTGCTTCCTGGCATAACTTCTCAATAGTGCGGTGAAGGTCCGGAGCTTCATCATATTCAACAATCTTTGAACCGGTGGTCATGAGCACCAGCTTATCGGAGAAGAAATACTGAACAAGACCCATGACGACTGCAATCAGGATAATAAATCCGGACGGAAGTCCCAGGGCCATCAAAATACCCATGAACACAAGATACACGAGTAAGAGCAGTGCCCAGGTCAGGAATATTCGTCCTGTCAGGCCTGCATCACGTTTCCACTTCATATCGGTCTAAGGTACTTTTATCTTTGAGGATAAAGAGTTATACCATCCAAAAGGGGATTCCTGCCGGAACACAAGAAGAAAGGATTTATTCAGGGATCAATTATCGCCCGATGCACTGCTTCATCAGGGTTTTCGCAGGGTATCACTCCGGGAATATCCCAGGTTGAAATTCCATATACCGGGATCCCTGATTTGAGAGCAAAAGCAATCTCCGATAGTGTCCCATATTCTCCACCGATGGCGATAACCGCATCAGCAGATCCAACAAGGATAACATTGCGAGCATGATCCATCCGGGTTTTTACTATTGCCGATAGATAGGAATTACCTTCTGAACCGGGAACAATCCCGACCACCATGCCTCCTGCATTGGAAGCACCACGACATGAGGCCTCCATAACTCCACCCCTTCCTCCGGAAAGAAGAACAATTCCTTTGTGTGCAAGAAGCACACCGACCCGTTCTGCATGGATCAGGTCCTGCTCTCCTGCCTGAGATCCCCCGATTACAGCGACCTGTTTTCCAGGATTTCTTGTCCCGTCACCCATATACACCCACGACTCCTTCAAATGGTAAGAGATTTATCCTCTATCCGGCTGATCCGAACGTTATAATTCGTTTATGCACTACCCGAAAAATTTACCCATGAACCTTCTTTTTCCGGATATCGGAATACTATACCATAACCGGTGATGCAATCGCATCTGCATAGACACCGTTTGGAATGCTGATATCAAACCTGGCACCTTTCCCTTCTGTTCCCGTCTCGGTAATCGATATCCCGGTTAAAGCAAGGATCTCCCTGACAAGAAAGAGTCCAAGACCTGTGTGTTTCCCATGTCCACGTTCAAATATTGCCTCTTTCTCATCATCCCTGACACCGGTCCCGTTATCCTCCCACGAAATAGTGTACCCGTCAGGATGCCTGGTTCCAGAAACCAGAATATGAGATATTGTTCCCCCATGACGAAGGGAATTATCAAGGAGGTTGAAAAAGACTTTTTCCAGCATCGGATCAGCAAAAACAGAAATATCTTCCAGAGTAACATCCAATGTCAGGCCCTCGGGAATCTGCAGCCCCTTTATGATCATGGCCGGGGATTGCCAGGCAGGTTCATGGATTCCCAGATCCTGGTAGAGACGGGTAAATTCAATCTGCTTTTGAATAGCAGTTGTGGCTGCTTCAAGGGTTTTAAAATAGTGGGAAATTGTAGGATCACTGCATTCCATCTCTGCTATCTCGATTGCACCCAGTATTATGGTAACCTTGTTCAGAATATCATGCCTGGTGATACTATTCATGAGATTTATCTGCCGTGATGCCTTCCGCAGAGATTTTTCTATCTGTTTCCGGTCAGTAATATCACGAAGTGAGAGAAGGATTGCAGGTTTATCCTCATATTGTATCAGTTTTCCAATACTCTCTACCGTGACAGGCCGGCTATGAGACGTAACCGCTTCATATTCGGCAATATAGGAATCATGCCCCTGTGCAACTTCAGAAAAATCACGAATGACCGATTCATGTGATTCAGGAGAGATAAATTCCATGACATTCCTGCCGAGATTGCCAGGGATATCTGCCACTTCAATCATCTGTGCAGCGGCATTATTCGCAAAAAGAAGCCTTCCGTACAGATCAACAATGAGAATAGGTTCAAGGGCATGGGTCACCAGGAACCGGTATTTTTCCTCACTCTCAAAAAGGTCTTTTTTTGTTTTGTACCGTTCGACGACCTTATCAATAGTATAGGCCAGGTCAGAAAAAACCGTAATTGGATCATTCCCTTTCCTGACGTAATAATCCGCTTTCTGCTCAATGGCATGGATTACGACCTCCTCATCACCCTTTCCGGTGAAGAGAATAAAAGGGATATCCCCATGGTTCTTTCTGACTTCGGTAAGGAGAGAGATACCATCCATTCCCGGCATCATATAATCGGAAACGATGACATCATATCGGGTCTGTGAAAGAGAATCCAATGCTTCTTTTGCTGAAGAACAGGTTGTTACAGAAAACCCCTTCCGGGTCAGAAAAAGAGATGAGGCAATACAGAGATCCTCTTCGTCATCTACATATAATACCGAAACCAAAAGACTCCCCCCACCATAATCGCTTTTATCCGACCTGGTGAACCCTTCATCCCCCTGTATCGTGTTCACATGCCCGGATTTTATAATAAATTATCCATCTTTTTTCCTTCATAATATATATGCATATGCCTCCCGACCAAGGAGAGGAAATTTGGACACATAATATTCGAAAAAGAGTTTTTTCGGATTCATCATGATTCTGATCTCACACTTCCCTTCATGCAGGGCAAATACTTATTACTCCCGTATTCCTCATAATGCAGGAAGATATCATGATCAAGAAGATCATAGCAACAGATAAAGAATCATTTGAATGCAAAATTCTCAATCCGATTGAGTACTGGCTTTGGAAATTCCGGTATGTATCATTTCTTGCAGTCATATTTTGTGCCATTGCGTCAGTGGCCCTGTTTGTCATGGGCACTCTGGAGATCATCCACCCGGTTAAGGAAATATTGCTGAATATTGCCGGTGTTGCAACAGAACATGCAAGTCTTGAAAATGAAGAGATACTGAAAGGCTTTATCGGTGCACTTGACCTGTACCTGATTGCAGTATTCTTCCTTATCTTCAGTTTCGGTTTATACGAGCTGATTATTTCGAAGATCGATGTTGCACGTGATGCATGCGATGACGTCGAGCACCCGCTTCTTCAGATTACGTCACTAGATGAACTGAAAAGTAAAATCATCAAAGTTATCATCATCATCCTGATGGTTGCATTCTTCAAGAATGTCATATCAATGAAGATGATTGCAGTCAGTGATGCCCTGCTCCTTGCACTCGCGATACTTGCCCTCTGTATCGGGTCATACTTCCTGACAAAAGAGCATTAATTGGTGTGAGAACCCACACATCTTTTTTGGATCGTACGAATTATCAGAGCATTTCACCAGCATGACTGGAGATCTATCTTCGTTTAGAGAACTTCTGATTCTAAAAAAAGAGTTATTTAAAGGGAGAAGAAAAATGAGATTTAATAATTATCGCACCAGAGTTCAAAGTGTGCCTGTGCATGTGCACAAACCGGGCAGGGATTTGGTGCTTCTGATCCCTCGTGGACATACCCACAGTTTCTGCATTTCCACCTGGTGGGAGTGTTCCGCTTAAACACGGTTCCCTGCTCAACCGCTGCAAGGAGTTTGCGGAACCGTTGCTCATGAGATACTTCCACTTTCGCGATGTGACGGAATGTCTCTGCAATTTCCTTAAAGCCTTCCTTTTCTGCGGTTTCTGCAAAACCAGGATAGAGGGCCCCCCACTCATGGCTCTCACCATCTGCTGCGGCCTTGAGGTTCTCCGGGGTTGTTTTTATCATTCCTGACGGATAGGATGCGGTAATTTCTGCATCTCCGCCGGGCAGAAGTTTAAAGAAGAGCTTTGCATGTTCCTTCTCATTATCCGCAGTTTCGGTGAAGATTGCAGATATCTGTTCATATCCTTCCTTCTTCGCAACACTTGCAAAGTAGTTGTATCGCATCCGGGCCTGGGATTCCCCTGCAAATGCTGCAAGGAGATTCTTTTCGGTCTGGCTTCCTTTTAACTCCATATTGATCAGCCTCTACCATAACATGATCTGTTATGTCGTACAGATAATAATCTGCTCTGGGTCAATAAATAGATGACAGATAACGATATACAATAGAGGTTATATGATAGCCGATCCTTTCGTCTTTATAATCGCCCCTTTTTTTATCGTCCTCTCCATACTGGTGATCGTCCTATTTTTCGTTGTTTTCCATATGTTAAAAAACCTTGATAAATCGGGTGGATATAGCATACTGGTTGAGCAATGGCCAGCAAGTCAGGAACCTACGGGCACGGTGTTTTCACGTCAGACCCTTGGGCTGGGAAAGGTCTGGTATAAGAACTGTGTGAAGATCGTGATCTCCCGGGAAGGACTCTTCATCTCATTAGGGTTTCCTTTCAGACTTTTATCCCTCATTCATTCAGAGAGTGGAAAGAGTGCCCTCATCCCCTGGGGATCTTTACGGTACCGACAAAAAAGCAGTGCATTCTGGACACATGTATATGAATATGAGGTGCAAAGTGAAAAACCAGTTATTCTTACCGTTTCAAAACAGATTGCTCACTCATTTCCTGAATATGTAAAACCGCCAACATGAGTAGTGATGAACGTTCAGCTTTTTTTCAGAACTATTTTTTCAAAACGCTTTTTCAGGGCAGGATCTGTGCAGCATTCCTCAATAAATTCGACTACTCCCAGGAGCTTACCATACGATTCCGGTGATAATCCATGTTCCATGATACAGGCATCATGGTCTGCAACGGTTCCATCTACCCCTATTAGTTCAAGAAGCGTGCGAAGTATGGTGTGAGATTGTATGGTTCTCTCTGCAATGCACCGCCCTTCATCAGTCAGGGTTACTCCCCCGTATGGCTCGTAATTCACCAGTCCTGCATCCTGTAACCGCTTGAATCCGTCGGTAACGGTGGCAGGGGTGATATGTAATGCCTGGGCGATGTCCCGTGATTTTGCATATCCTTTCTCTTCGGAGATTTCAAAGATCACTTCCAGGAGATCCTCATTTCTTCTCGTTACTTTCTCTTCAGCCATGTCAGATATTATATGTAAAAATGCTCTGATACTACTCAGTCACGTTTGACTCGGTAAACTATGTGTTCTAATCTACCATATAATAATAAGAATCAGAGCACAATCGCATTTAAGTTTAATGGAGAAAGCAACACTATTATGAGAAGAGGTATGCGATAAGAAAGAGCAATAAGACCGGTTACAATGGTACGATATAAAAGCATGGTATTACCGGTCAGGCTGATGCTCATATGCAAAGGCGATTTTTTCGAGGAATCTTATCATGTTGGACCTTGTTATTCGGTAACCTCCAGACAGATCCGGACATACCGGTTGTCTGATCAATACTTCCTTTTTTGGTTGATATGAGAGGTTCCCAAACCTTTTTTCAGAAAAGCATACTGGGTATAAAATCTCTCGTTCAAGGGGAGAGGATCTCAGAAATTCGCAGAAGAAACACACAATATGAAAAGTGTACCACTATCGGCTACCAAATCTTTTATAAAAATCACCCTTTTTTGGGCAACCAGGTATCTTTACAAAGTCACCCCCATAAAACCTTCAATTTGACCCCTATTATCAAAAATACGGCCTTTTGATATATCAGACTACCTGCGACTTAAGGTTGCACCAGATAAGCGAATTAAATCGGTAATTTTGCGGAATAAAGGCTGAATCGCAGAGATATAGAAGCACGCTATCATACATGAAATCTACCCATGAGTTAGTATACCTGAAGGTGAGATCCTGCAATAGAGGGCGGATATATGAATGTTAAATTTGAGAATATAAATATATATAATTTGATACAATGGCGTCGTATGGATGAAAAACGGTGATTGCATATTTTTCTCTTTAAGGTTTATCAAACGTAATCGTTCTTCCCATGTGATCGGTTATTACAATCGGGGATTCAGAAGACAGAATTCCCATAATTTCAGCACAGATTAGAAGAAATCCCAAAATTGAATAAAACAGAATTTTGTTTGCCATAATGAAATGGTTCTCCATTGTTTGATTGCTCTCTGTCAGGTGCTGATTGTAAAAAAAGGATTTAGCAATAGTTTGATTTTAAAAGTTTTATTCAAACTATCATTTTCTATACCCGATTTGGTCAATAATAAAGTAAGCCAAAATTGAGAAAGTTTTTTCAATAAAAGTTACATCATTGCTGAAACCAGATTGCCGATTTTCTCAATCACAGATCCCAGCCTATCCTTCCATGCCAAGAATTGCAGAGAGGTGTTCCATCCTTACATTCACGATTTTTGTGCTAAGACAAAAAAACCGAGATTATATATTCTGAAAATATCATAGTATATTTGCAACCGTTGTGAGATGACTAATTGATGAAAATACTAGATAAAAAAACATGTTCTCATGTTACACGTATCAGACCATCATTATGCATTCTTTTGATCCTTTTCCTCACTGTCTGCATGGTTAGCTCAGCTGACACGAACAGCGGAGATACTGGCAGTGTAACGATAACAGATGACTGGGGAAGAGAAGTGACCCTTGACCATCCGGCTGAACGAATTGTCTTTGGCCATACCGCTGCAGGTGAAGGAATTCTTCTCGCTGGTGGCTCGGATAAAGTAGTCGGAAGGGACGCTTCAATCACGAACTACAAATTTTATCCAAATCTTGATTCACTTCCGGTAATAAACGGGCTGAATCAGGCATTTACCCTGGATTTCGAAAAAATTACTGAGTTAGAGCCGGACCTCGTAATTCTCCAAAAGAAATACTCAGACCGGGAAAACTTTGATGCAATTGCTGAAACACTGGCACCGGACATTCCGGTTGTGGGTCTTGATTTCCTTGATCCGGAATCTGCTGATAGTATTCAAAAGTTAGGCGTTCTCCTTGGAACAAGTGATGTTGCTGATGAATATGTCAGATTTCATGATGATGCCATCACAAGCATTCGGGAAAAAACAAGTTCACTTCCAGATACTGAAAAACCACATGTATTTATCGACGCAGTAGGAATGGGTCCAGAACAGATTTCAACCTACGGAAAAGAGGCTTCGTTCTGGAATAAGATATGTGACATTGCTGGAGCAAAGAACGTAGCACAGGATTTACCTTCGGATTTTGTAAAAACAGTAGATCTGGAATGGCTGCTTGAACAGGATATTGACAGTATTGTTGTTCAGGTGTGGGACAAAGAAAAGCCGGAATATGTTGGCTATACCGCAACAGATCCCACAAAGGCAACTGAGGAAGCAGAGGCTATTATTCAGGAAATTTCAGAGAAAGATATCTATTCACATACCGACGCAGTTAAAAGCGGACAAGTATTTGTCCAGGACTATCAACTAGCAAATAACCCGAAATCTTTCATTGGAGTTGTGTACCTGGCCAAATGGATCCATCCGGACCTGTTTGCAGACATTAATCCTGAGCAGATTCACCAGGAATACCTGAAGAAGTTTATTGGAACAGACCTTGATTTGAATAATGTCGGGATATTTGGGTATCCCTGAATATTTTTTGAGAAATATGAATGAATTTCCTGTAATGAATGAGTCCCTGAATCGGATATATGAACAATCCCTCTCGATGATTTCAGCAAATGCTCTTGCCGCAGGAGTAAAACTCTCTGTCTTCGATAACTTAAGGGAACCAACGAGTGCAGAAGCATTGGCAAAGAAACAGGGATTAAATCCCGGTGCAACACAGGTTCTCCTGGATACTCTTACATCTTGTGGACATCTTCAGAAAAAAGATGGAATGTACAGGAATATGCCAGATACTGACAGTTTTTTGGTATCAAGTAGCCCCACGTATTATGGAGAGATCCTGCTTCG
>CAYWHV010000023.1:0-5486 GCA_964458045.1 uncultured Methanospirillum sp. | reverse complement strand
GTATTTGATCAGCCTTCCGTTATCCCGGTTACCCGGCAGTTTATCGCAGAATATGGCATGGATAATCGTATGAGCACTCATGGAGGAAATTATCTCGAAGAATCATTTGGATCCGGGTATGATCTTATCCTCTGCAGTTGTACGCTTAATTTTGCAAAATACTGCATGGAAACTATGGTAGAGCGGATTTATGATGCCCTCAATCCAGGGGGAGTTTTTGTGAGTTTGCATGATGGGATGAAAGATGAAGGGACAGATCCACGAGTCCATGTCCTGAACATGATGACCAGTGCCTTATCCGGGTTTTCCTGTAGTCTTGAGAAAGGGTTCATAGTTGATGCAATGAAGAATGCAGGGTTTTCCAGTGTCACCTCTCAGCAGGTCATAATGGATGTGGGACCATTTGAATTGGATATAGCCCGGAAAGACACATAGGAGTGAATCTTACATAGTGGTTTTTTTGAGTGTGAATGGAAGATAAACTTTTTTGGATATAACTAAATAATTTTAGATAAAGTAAAATAGAATTATCTTCAAATAAGTATTCATGAAACGGTTATTACCTAAACCATTCATTAAAGATTCACTGGAATACAAGAGTAAAAAATCAAATGGCTATTTTATAATTACTTATTTCCTTATGATTATTGCCATCGCATCCTCTCCGGTGAGTTCTGCAGACATAGAAAAAACAGCGGGAGATTCCAGTGTCACCATTATCGACGACTGGGGTAGAGAAGTGACCCTTGATAAACCTGCTGAACGGATCGCATTCAGCCATACAGCAGCCGGTGAAGGAATTCTCCTGGCGGGTGGATGGGATAAAGTCGTCGGTAGAGATGGCTCTCTTACAGATTCCAGGTTTTATTCAAATCTAGACACTATTCCTGCTGTGAGCACTCCTAATCAGGCATTTTCTCTTGATTTTGAAAAAATTACTGAACTTCATCCTGATCTTTTCATCATCCAAAAACACTATGATTCAAGGGAGCAGTTTGATGAAATTGCCAATAAACTTGAACCTGATACCCCGATTGTCGGCCTGAATTTTCTCGAACCTGAAAATGCTGACAGTATCAAAAAACTGAGCATTTTAATCGGAACAGAGCAAGTCGCTGATGATTATGTTAATTTTCATGATGAGATCATTAAAAACCTGAAAGAAAAAACAGATACATTATCACCAGACGAAAAGCCAAATGTATTTTTAAAAGGTGGAACTATTGATAAAATTAGCACATTTGGAAGAGATGCTTCATTCTGGAATAGAATGTGTTCTCTAGCAGGTGGAAAAAATATCGCTGACGGTCTTCCCGGTGATAATCAAGAGGTAGATCTTGAGTGGCTTACCCAGCAGGACATTGACATTATTGTTGGTTCATGTAGTAATAGAAATTACCCGGAATCTTTTGGTTATCTGGCAACCGAACCATTCCATGCATCTGAAAAAGCTGACGAGATAATAACTGATATTAAGAATAACGAGATTTTTTCACATTCAGATGCAGTTTTAGATGATAATGTCTTCTTACTGGAAGGAACGATGATAAGCAATCCAAAAGCATTCATTGGATCTGCTTATCTGGCAAAATGGCTCCATCCGGACCTCTTCAGCGATCTCGATCCAGAACAAATCCACCAGGAATATTTGAGCAGATTCATTGGAACTGATTATGATCTTAAGAATATTGGATTATTCGGATACCCGGCTAATTCATAAAACCTACAAAAATGACTGCTGATTCTAACATTAACTGGAATGAGATCTGGAAAAACACATTTGAGAATCACATGATCTCCCGTGGTCAGGGGGAATATGCTCTCATGTGGGATACAAAGGAAAAAGCCGAAAAATATCTCCAAATGATGAATCAAAACCCTGAAAGGACTGAAAAGATTATCTCGCAATTTTCTTTCTCTCCCGAATTCAGGGTTCTTGATATTGGGGCAGGTCCTGGCACTCTGTCAATTCCCATCTCTGGAAAAGTGCATCATGTTACCGCTGTCGAACCAGCCATCGGGATGGCAGAACTGCTAAGGGAACGAACGAAAACAGAAACGAAAGGAAATATCGATATTGTTCAGAAAAGATGGGAAGATGTCGATATACAAAAGGACCTGACTCCCCCCTATGATATGGTCATTGCTTCGTATTCTCTGGTTATGCCGGACCTGAAACAGGCCATTGAAACCATGCAAAAAGTATGTTCCGGCGAGATATGGCTGTTCTGGATGGCTGGGATGAACAGCTGGGAAGACCATATGAAAAAACTCTGGGCGGTTATTCATGGAAAATCCTTTACCTCACCACCGAAAGCCGATATCCTGTTTCAGGTTCTGTACCAGATGAATATCTATCCGAATATGTCGGTCATGGAAATGGAACATGTAAAGACATATCCTACCATTGAGGAGGCAATTCTGGAGACGAGAAAACAACTGAACTGCTCCGCAGGTTATGATGATCAGATTCGGGAACTAGTACTCCCAGGCCTGATTTACCAGAATGGGACATACATCAATCAGGAACGGTACAAGAGCGTTTGTTTTTCATGGAAAAATGAAACATGAACTAATTTTTTTATCAGGATGAATTTTGAAATTTTGAGATCTCCATGACAGCAGAATCTACCCACACAGAGAACCAGCCGGAATCCATATATGACATGTATGCACAGTTTATCCGAAGGAAAATACTCTTTATTCTTCTTTTGATTGGTATTATCATCATTCTTGTTGGCATTGCCGCTTCAACCGGATCAGCAAATCTGTCATTATATGAAGTGTATGCTGCTCTTGTCGGAAGATTTTTCTCATGTGGTCCGGAGAGTTCCTGGGTTGCTGATGTATGCCTCTGGAAACTCCGGTTTCCCCGAATATTCATGGCAATTTTCGCAGGTATTGCCCTCGGTGCCACCGGGGTCGTTATGCAGAGCGTTCTGAAGAACCCCCTGGCAGATCCCTACATGATGGGTATTCAGTCTGCTGCAGGATTTGGTGCATCCCTTGCGATTATATGTGGAGCAGGGATATTCGGAGGATCATATTTGATTGCCGGGAATGCCTTTTTATTCTCACTCATCTCGGTAGGAATCATTATTATGCTGGCCGATATGAAAGGAGCGTCTGCTGAAACGATGCTTTTAACCGGAATCGCAGTCATGTTTCTTTTTTCTGCCATGACGACCTTTATTCAGTATTTTGCCGAGGCAGAAGCGGTAAAAAGTGCAATGTTCTGGGCTGTTGGGGATCTTGGGAAGACCAGTTGGGATGATTTTTATGTCGTTATTCCCCTTGTTGTACTCTGTTTTCTTTACCTGCTTTGGAAAACCTGGGACATGAATATCCTTGCATCTGGTGATGAAACCGCGAAAAGTCTTGGAATTCCGGTCAGAAGGGTCAGAATATCGGTGATGATTGTCTCATCTCTGCTGGTTTCCGGAGTTGTCTGTTTTATCGGGGCCATAGGATTTGTCGGTCTTGTATCGCCCCATATCTGCCGGATTATTATCGGAGGGAATAACCAGTACCTACTTCCTGCAGCCGGACTTATGGGAGCAATTCTTCTGATTGTATCTGATACGATTGCCCGGACCGTGATGAGTCCTGCAATTATTCCGGTGGGTGTGGTTACGGCATTTCTTGGTGTTCCCTTCTTTATCTACCTGATCATGTTCAGAAAGGGGGAATTCTGGTGACTCTTTCATTTCATGGGATATCCCTATCCTATGGGACAAACCAGGTTCTTTATGACCTCTCATTTGAATTTCAGGATGCCGAGATTGTTGCCATTGTCGGACCGAATGGTTCAGGAAAAAGTTCCCTTGTCCGGTGCCTGAATAAACTGGTAACTCCCCAGTCGGGAGAGGTTATTGTCGGGGGAGAAAAGGTGTATGGGATGCATGCTCGGGAAGTTGCGAAAATTTTCGGATATGTTCCACAGAATTTTCAGGATACCTTCCCGGCAACGGTTATCGATACCATCCTGATGGGAAGAAAACCCTATGCAACCTGGAGATCCGGCAAAAGTGATATCATGAAAGTAACCGAAGTGATGAAACTGCTACACCTTGAACAGTTTGCACTCCGGTATCATTCAGAACTCTCCGGCGGACAGAGGCAGAAAGTGATGATTGCCCGGGCATTTGCACAGGAGAGTAAAGTTCTGCTCTTCGATGAACCGACGTCACAACTGGACATAAAACATCAGCTTGATATAATGGATCTGGTCAAAGAGACCGTCCAAATGAAAAAGATTCTTGCGATTCTTGTGGTCCATGACCTGAACCTTGCATCCCGGTATGCTGATCGAATAATTATGCTAAAGGACGGGAGAATTCATGCAGTTGGGGATCCAAAGAACGTACTCACTGAAGATAATATCCGGGCCGTCTATGATGTTGATAGTCTGATCATGCATGACGGGGAGGTGCCATGTGTTGTTCCGAAAAAAAGGTTACATGCGGGATAGTTCTTCAAGTTTGCTTGAACAGACTCTTGTTTCAAGCCCGAATAAGATGATTTTTCTGTTCCTTTTTCCTTTCAGTTTTCCAGCTGACAATACTCATCGTAATTAAGGGGTTCCAGATATAAAACCCATCAAGAGATATGAGATTTTGGAAAACCCATTGTTTAATGAATTCATGTTTTCCAGGATAGGAATGACCGCATCTTTGCTCTATCTCAATAACTGCTTTATCAATTGATTCAAACTTTTCATAAAATGGTTGACGGATATGAATAATATCAGGGTAAATTCCGATTTCATTTAAGACCAAAACAAGAAGGTTCGTTTTTGGACTTTCATGGTAATGCATACCACAGGCACCGGTACAAATGCTTTTCATCATCTGATCCCAGGAATTTACACCTGAAAACCAGATCAAGTAAATTGTACCTGCTGATACTGCCATCATTTTTTTAAGACTGCTCCGAATATCAGACATTCCCAAAGAAAAACAAGCAATAATATGATCATATGATCCCAATTGTTCAGGTAACACATCCTCCCACCGGGAATGGATGATTTTAATATTTGAAAATCCCTGATCTGCAATGTTATCAGAAAGAACTGATACCATTCCGACAGCAGGTTCAACAACCGTAACATGAGCACCTTTTTGTGCTAAAGGGAGGGCAATAGTTCCTGGACCGCCACCAATGTCAAGAACCGCCTCTCCTTCTCTGATAGGGATTCTGGATAATATCGGAGTATAAAATGATTTTTGTTCCTGAGTTTTTTTCCAAAATATGAATGCTTGTTCCTTAGATGACCAAAAATCTGATAGATTTCTATTTGCCTGGCATTGCCAATTCAGGTTGAATTCTGATGTCCAGACCCCAGACCAGTTTATTTTACTTAAATCCATCGCTGTCATAATTTTAGGATGTTCCTTATTGTGAAGCCGGGATGCTTTTACGAATTATTTGTATTAGATCAATATATATTGTATTGGGGAGAACCAACTAGAGTTAGACTATTCATA
>CAYWHV010000022.1:15327-16236 GCA_964458045.1 uncultured Methanospirillum sp. | reverse complement strand
GGCACTCGGATTTGGCTGTGCAAATATGAAGCTCCGGCCGGATACTCGTGGTCACCTGCTTCACTACGTTCAAAAACCCTTAGTATACACGCAGACCTCTGATGTTATCGGTTCAGATGACCGGGCAGCAGGTCAGAACTTTGTTGTTGCCATCCTCTCGTATGAAGGATATAACATTGAAGATGCATTGATCTTCAACAAGGCATCAATCGACCGTGGTGTCGGACGTTCACACTTTTTCAGAACATATGAAGGAGAAGAGCGCCGGTACCCTGGTGGTCAGATTGACCGCATAGAAGTCCCTGATGAAGAGGTGACCGGGGCACATGGCTCTGATTACTACGCCAACCTTGACGATGATGGCATCATCAATCCTGAAACCGTTGTCAGAGAGAAGGATGTCATCATCGGCAAGACTTCTCCGCCACGTTTCCTTGAAGAACCAACCTCTGAGCTGATTACGGTAGAAAAGCGTCGTGATACCTCAGTGACCATGCGTTCCAACGAACATGGTATTGTTGACACGGTGATTCTGACCGAAGGAGAGAACAACTCCAAACTGGTCAAGGTCAGAACCCGTGATCTCCGTGTCCCGGAAGTCGGAGACAAATTTGCATCACGACACGGGCAGAAAGGAGTCGTCGGGCTTATCACTCCGAGTGTTGACATGCCATTCACTGCAGGCGGTCTGACACCTGATCTGGTCATTAACCCCCATGCAATCCCGTCCCGTATGACCATCGGTCACATGCTTGAGATGCTTGGTGGGAAAGTCGGCTCTCTTGAAGGACGTCGTATTTCAAGCACGGCATTCTCCGGGGAACGTGAAGAAAACCTTCGTGCCTCCCTGAAAAAGTTCGGATTCTCACACACCGGTCGTGAAGCCATGTGGGATGGTATCACAGGAAG